>DASVGC010000331.1:0-5951 GCA_036379735.1 Nitrososphaeraceae archaeon | reverse complement strand
TAACGATGATTGCGAGTACTCTGTCCCAAGCTATTGTTGAAGGAGAAAGCAGAGAACCAATTATCGCAAAAGAAACACACATTCCAGTATAAGGGAGGAACAACATTCCAACAAAAATTCTGAACCTTATTGGCCCAAATTGTGGAACATACCATTCATTTAGGCGAGCTATTTCATCTTTCATTTACTTTCTCGCATAGACTATAGCTGAGGTACCGTAAGTGTAATACTTTTTAGAAATGGATGTGAATCCCACCACATCAAGCTCTCTGATTAGATTGTTAACCCAGGGATTTAGTTGTATTAGTTTATCAAGATTAGAAAACACATCCCTCCAAGAGCTAATTGCTCTGCCCAGTTCCTTTAGGATTTTGAAATAGAAATGCCATAATATTTTCATAGTTTTTGTATTAGGATATGTAAAATCATGGATTATTATTATTCCACCTTTTCGCAAAACTCGCCAGTGTTCCCTTACCATGGTAGATAACTCTGTGTATTTGACAAGGTATGATGAAATTATCACATCAAAGGTTTCGTCTTTGTATGGAAGAAATTCGGCTAAGGAATTTGTCAGGAGAGCATAAGATTTTCTATTTTTAGCCAATTTTAAATATTCAAATGTCAAGTCAGTACCAATTATCCTTGAATTGGCAGACTCATTATGAATGAATGTTGAAAGAATACCGGTTCCGCAGGCCAAATCAAGTATTAGTTTATTTTTGCCATCCATGAAGCGCATCATCTCTTTCTTCCAGGATGAATCTTGACAAAATGTCGTTAACCTAACAATCCTGTCATAGCTTGATGCATTACTGGAAGAAAAAAATCTTGTCGCAATCAAGTGTCCATTAGTACCCAATTTTTCACAATTATCTGCAGTTCGATGAATATTAAAGTACGTGTAATTAATGCAAGATTAGAATAATCTATAAATTGAAATTGAAATTGTACTTGTTAATTTCTCGTACCTAACTTAAAAATCACAAAGGAATAAAGATTTGCAAACGACTAGGATAGGAAAAATTAGAGTTTCTATAACAAGCAAAACTATGTAAGTTATGCATTTTGATAGATGTTTAACGTTATCTAGATTAGTAAAATATCTAACCAAGAGTTTAGGGGATCCGTTCTTGTTTTACCTCATTCTATCCAATTTTGAACCCGGAGAATTTGAAATGGGAATAACAACGCCGTTTTTATTGTTTTTGAGCAAAAAAATAATAATATATTATATAACCCTTCATACAAATATTATTGATTCTTTTGACTCGAAATAATTTTCCCATGAAAGATTGGCATATTAAACATATGGAAAACACTGTTATCAAGCATGTCAAGGGTCTATCTCCAGACGCGACAAGATATCAAAAAAAGATGCATTACAAGTACGGAGGCATTGTTAAGATTTTGCGATATATTGAATACGACAAGAAACATGGAGTAACAAACGATGATATTATTGCTATCTTGGAAAAACTTCGCTCCGACTCTGACTATGAAGAGATTCGTAGTAATGAGGGCTTCCTTGATAGATTAAAGGAAATTGAATCTTCAGTTGCGAATGCTACCGCAACGAAAATTCTAACGAAATAGCCAGCAAGATTGCATTAGTATGAATGACTTTCGACTTTGTGTTCATGCAATGCTTTCCAAGTTGTAAATGATGTGTTGCATTTTTCACAACTATATTTGATTTTTCTACCGTAGACAAATTTATTTATGTCAATTGAATCACGCCCATCCTTATAGTCGTGCGACAAATTAAAGCGAAGAATTCTTCTAGATACTCTAACCAAAGGCGACCGTTAATTGTTCATAAAACCAAACTAATTTAAACTAATAACAAAACGTATTTCGTTTATTTTTGATAGAAACTGACATCCGTACAAATCATAATAATAAAGTGAAATTATTAGATCACACTAGACACAAGATGATGTTCAAAAGCCCTTAATGCCTTGTGCAACAAGCACTGAGTAGCATCCCAATCCACATTGTTCGCATATGGGTTTTAGTCCCTTTGCCTCAGAACTTCCTATACAACATGGTAGCTTGGTTCTCCCTTTGTGGTCTAGAGAAAGTATTGCCCATGATGGACACTGGATTGGAATGGTCCCATTACCGCCCCAATTTCCTTTCATCAATGAAATTTGTTTCTCTGTGTTAACTATGTAGTCTGGATATTTTCTTCGGATTGCAATTATTTTATCAACTACTTCATTTCGTGTTTCTCCAAAGGGTAACCATAATGGATCATTATTCATAAATGGGGTATGAAATTGAAATCCAATCTTATTGACTTTACCTTTCCATTCGTCAATTAGTTCTGTGACGGTGTGGTAGTTCAATGAATTTATTGTCATTGTTAACCAAATATCTTTCCAAGCCGGTTTTCCTTTTCTAGGCGGACCAGCGATATACTCCATAATGGTATTACGTGTTTTAGCGTAAGAACCTTGACCCCTTATGCTATCGTGGACCTTTTCTGTCCCATCAAGTGATACCCAGTAAAAATACAAGTCATCAAACCTTTTTAATGGAAAAGTCCCGTTTGTTACTACACAAACCCTACCGGGCATTTCTTGACAAAATACATCAATAACGTCAGGACGCATTGTTGGTTCGCCCCCAACAAGGGTAACTCCAAAAAGACGATGTTTTTTGAAAGTATTCTTTATTATAGTCCTCCAATCTTCAGCGCTTAGTTCGTCGTTTACATCTTCCCTATTAAGCCACCAATAACAATGAGTACAATGTAAATTGCAGACGTTGATTATGTCTGCAGAACCGTATAGCGCTCTTTTCTTGTGAAATAATCGGATATCTATAATATTTCTAAAAAACGTCATATAAAGTGGAAATTCACGCACTAAATCAGTTATACCGCGACCATAAACAAGATCTACCATGAATCCATATATCATGTATAATAATTAAAGGTATTGTGTGCGATGACACAAGAAATTTAGCTGTTCTACGGATTCATATTTGAGTAACACAGGCATATTACATTACAGAGTATACAAGATTCTAGACGCTGCTTAGATCACTATCATAAGAGAATTGTCGGAAAATCAAGAATTATATTAAGATGACCTGTAATCAAGCAAGATTTGCTAAACGTTGCTGTTATCATTAAACTAGAACCTGATTTTTCGGAGGGCAATGTTAGTTACAATTCTGATGGTACTCTTAATAGGGCAGAGACGAAAAATATTCTAGGCCCACATAGCTCAGTAGCATGCAATGCTGCGTTTTACTGTAGGATAAGATATGGTGCGCATGTTTCTATAGGTACAATGGGACCACCCATTGCAGAATCTGCTCTAAAACAAGCACAATTATTGAGTGATGCGGAAGAACTTAACTTGTACAGTGATCGGTTGTTCGCAGGTGCAGACACACTAGCTACAGCTGAAGTACTTAAGAACGGAATTGAAAAAATGTTCGGAGGAAATAAAATTGATATTGTTTTTTCAGGACATAGAGCGTCTGATGGAGAAACGGGTCAAACTGGTCCACAGACTGCATGGAAGTTAGGATATACATTCCTGGGGAATGTAATTGATTTTGCAATTGATTTGGAGAGGAAAGTGATATCTGCAAAAAGACTGATTTCGCTTCAGGGCATGGATACCATCATTGAAGAAATTGAGTCACCATTGCCTGTCTTCATTACAATAGATCCTTCGTACAAATCAATCTTTAATACCGTGTCGCAAAGATTGGCAGCTAATAATTTTAGCAAAGATGCTAGAAAACATTCAGAAGTTTATGGAAAGTATCTGAAAATATTTGACGGCAAGAAATTAGAGTTGGATCCAAAATTAGTAGGTCTTCCAGGCTCTCCAACTATTGTTTACAGGGTAGAAAAAATACCACGTGCAAAAACGAACCGTAAGGCTGAGATAATAGATCCATCAAACACAAATAAATTAGCTCCAGTTGTTGAAAAAATAATTCAAGTATCTAAGGGTAAATGAAAATGGCCTCAACTTCAGATGACTCTAACTCAAAAATCGATGAAAAATATAGACATATCTACGTCATAATTGAGCATTTTGAAGGACAGGTTGTTCCGGTAAGCCTGGAGATATTGGGCGAAGCTAGAAGGTTGATGGATGATTTTAATCAAAAGTATGGATCTACAGAGAAAGTAGTAGCTATAGTTCTTGGAAGTAATGTTAGAAATCTATGTGAGGAGCTAGTGACTTATGGAGCAGACTCCGTCATTTATGCTAACCATGAAGAATTGAAGTATCCTAAAAATGATATCGATACGAATTTGATAGTTCAGATAGCAAAAGACACACAATTGATTAAGGAAATTTCACCAGAATATCTGAACACATTTGTAAGACCAAGATACATGTTTTTTGCTGCAGATAACATTGGTCGACACCTATCCTCAACTGTACTGGCTGAACTAGAATCAGGTTTAGCGTCAGATATCAATAAACTTGTTATAAGTGACCTTGACATAAGACACGAGCATAAAACAAAAGGTAAGACGATCAGATACCAAAAAATTTTAGAAATGTATCGTCCAGACTTTTCGGGTTTCTTGTGGACAACAATACTATGTCTCGATAACATGAACCCCGAAATCCTCAGAGAATACCATCCCCAAGGATGCAGCATCATACCAGGAGCTTTTAAGCCCATTGAAAGAGATAGTTCAAGGAAAGGTACAATCATAGAATATTCTCCTGAAGGATATCAAGGTTCAAAAATTAAGATTTTAAACAGAAAAGTGGTTAAAAAAACAGTGGATTATGACACTAGTAAAATAATAGTGAGCTTTGGACGAGGAATTAAAGATAACCCAGAGCAGAATATCAAACTAATTGAAGATTTTGCGGAAACACTTGGTGCTAAAATAGGTATAACTTTACCATTGTCGAAGAAACCTTACCAATTGAGTGAAACTCTGGACTCAAAGTACATGACACCTGACAGAGTTATTGGTACAAGTGGCAGCAAGGTTGCACCAAGCCTTTACATTGCTATAGGTTTGAGTGGGGCAGTTCAACATATTGCAGGAATGAAGGATTCGGAGATTGTGATATCCATTAATACTGACGAGAATTCACCCATCATAGATGAGTCTGATATTTTTATCAAGGGAAGGTTGGAAGAAGTAGTTCCACTGTTAACCGAGCAACTAAAAAAGCAATTCCAAGCGATTTCCATACGGAGTAACTAATTTGGAACAATTCGATGTTGCGATAGTTGGCGGCGGCTCAGCAGGATTATCTGCATTAAAAAAACTATCAGATCTCAATAAAAGTGCAATACTTATCGAGGCGGGAAGAAGCATAGGAACCAAGAATGTATCTGGTGGTATCCTGTACTCAAAAAAGGATTCCCAAGGAAAGATCTATAATGTTGAAGATGTTTTTGGTTCAGATTTTTCATCTAATGCGCCAGTAGAGAGATTGATTAAGAAATATCTCCTACATGCTACTTCTAAGAACAAAATATTTACCATTGATATGACTCCACTTCATGAATACAAGACAAATTTTGCCTATTCAGTTTTGCTAAATAGATTGACTCCCTGGTTTGCAGAATTGGCAGCTGAATCTGCAGAAAAGCATGGTGGAGGAATTATCACAGGAGTGCATGTTTCAGATATAGAATGGATAGACAATAAGACAATTGTCAGGACTAATGAGTTGGATGAATTCGCGGTAAGATCAATAATAGCTGCTGATGGAATAAACTCAGAGATCGCTCACATAACATCAGCTCGTGGTAAATTCACACCAGAGGAAGTATATTTTGGGGCTAAGGTAATAATAAAACTTCCCGAGCAGATTATTGAGGAGAGATTTCATCTTGATTCCTCAGAAGGGTCTGCACATCTTTTTGCAGGTGATATTACACTAAATCATGTAGGCGGTGGATTTCTGTACACAAATCGTGAAACCTTGTCACTTGGGGCG
>DASVGC010000330.1:0-2822 GCA_036379735.1 Nitrososphaeraceae archaeon | reverse complement strand
AGTTTAGCCACTATTGCCGTATTTATGATGGGCGAGAGCAACGAATCAATTCCAATCGTTGTCATTAGGGGAGCAAATGTCAAGAAAACTGAACGTAAACTGAGCATGAAGGACATGACTGTTAATCCAAAAATAGACATTTACCTAAGAGATATGCCATTTTTATGATTTTCAGAAAATTGGATGTTTCCATAGCATTTTAATATTACATGTAGTGCATCATCTTAGTTAGAAGGATGTCGGAATTCCTGACTAGTTATCCGAGACGAATAAATTTACTGAAGGGTCTAAGTGAATTTATTCATCACGAGGAAATACAGTTTGACCACCTAAGTCTCATGGTCAAAATAAAGAAAGAAGATTTGATAAAGACATTATTTGCTGAGGGTTTTAAAAAAGTAAAATTTGAAAATAAGAAACCAACACAGATAGGAAGTGGATTTTCTAAAAAACTCAAATACCCTTGGGAAATGCATCTTCGCCTTTTGGATTTACAACAAGGGCTTATTGCAATAAAGGCCGAGGTAGAGATTTCTCGACGTTATATTCAACATATTGGTTCTGTAAGGGCACCGGTGGTTTATGAGATTGAGTCCATCCTAAAGAAACACAAAATAGAGTACAACATATGGAATGAAAAACTAAGAGATTACATTACACATATAGTCGACAATCACCAGATTAAATTGCAAGGACCAAGACTACATGCTATGCCATGGAGACATATGATAATTGCAAGTTCAGCGCTGGCAATTGTCTACGCATTGAAATTTGTACAACTAATTTAGGAAATACAAGTTCGTCTTATCTAGAGCATGGCAAAATATATCTTTGTTACTATAACTTAGTATATCAGTTGCTTCTCATGCATGATAGAACAATACCAAAGATAGATTTTACGCCCAAACTTTTTCCTTGAATGTAAATTTCTTGTTTAGTATAAAGTTTATTGTGGTAGCAACAGCGATTGACACTATTAAAGAAATACGATATGGAACAAAATTCTCAACCATGAAATACAGTATCGCAATTTGAATTGTCAATCCAATTGCGCTCATGCCAATAAATGAGAGATATTGTCTTGCTGTAGACCTGGCTTCAAATCGCCTGTCCTCAAAGGTCCAATACTTATTGAAAAAGAAATTCGATGTTGAAGAGATTGCAGCACCAATAATGGATGCTTCAAGGTACCATACGTTTGATAACAACCTAATAGAATTGGCCACGTCATTAGCGAGAAGAAATGATACCAAGTAGTTAATTATTAGTCCAGAGATTCCTACTGTATAGTAACGACTTACCTTTGAAAGGAATAGGACGGATCTCTTGTTTACCTTTTCATCAATAGTTACTTCGCCGGATTTCTGACCATGCTTATACAGTTGCCATATTGCTTTAGCATAATTCAAAATTACACCCTTATCCATCTTGCTTTTTCCAGACTGCCTGTCAGTAAACGTGTATGGAATTTCCTTTGTGGGTATTTCTTTATTTTTTACCAAAATTTCTAATAGTATTTTGTAGCCTTTAGTGGAAATTGAAATATTTTCTATTAATTCACGAGGGAGTGCAAATAAGCCTGACATTGGATCTTTGACACGTCTTACGTTTAACCCAACACGTGCCAGAAAGGAAGCACCGGTACTTAGAATCTTTCGTTTCGTTGGCCATCCAACTACTTTTCCACCCTCTACATACCTAGAACCAATGATGATAGAATTTGGATTCATTTTCAATTCTTGCATCATTTTAGGTATTACTTCTGGAGGGTGTGAAAAATCAGCGTCCATAATTATTACATTCCTGCCACTGGACTGTTTAACTCCATCCATGATTGCAGGTATCAATCCATTTTTTCCAGTCCTGTGAACCACTCGTACCATGCTATTTGTAGTCTTGGCTGGAGCGTCTTTTTGGTTACTATTATCATAATTATTATTCTGTTGATTTATGTAACTTTCTACGAGTTTTCCTGTTCCATCGGGGGAATTATCATCTACTATTACAATTTCAGTAAAATCAGACGTGGGTAAATTTTTTTCAATCTCACTAATGAGTCGTAATATGTTCTCAGACTCATTATAAGTCGGAATAATTATTGAAAATGTCACAATATTTGAGTTTGACAGCTCTGCATTACTCCGATTTGAAAACAAAATCCAAAAATCTATAGAGATGGAGGCTATTAAGAGTTTTTTATCTCCCTTATCTTATGGAGAGATTACAGAACCTTGTAAATGTATAGCTATGTCATTATTTCTAGATAAAAATGAGTTCAGAATTTTCAAGTTTATCGTTGGGAATAAATAAAAGAATTAGTTGGATTCATCTTCAGTATCGGCTTCTTGTTGTGGAATCTGCTCTACTTCTATAGTAACTTCATCCTCACCCGTATCATCTTTATCATCGGTAACTGTCAGTTTGAAATCAAGATTTGAATCTGCGGCGGATTCTGGAACGTCAAAGACAGCAACTTGTTTGTCGGAATCCTTTAGATCTACTTCTGGACCGTCTGTTTGTTCCCATTTATAGGATGCAATTTCTCCATCCTGGTCGCTGCTATCGCCTGCATCAAGCTTGACTTCAGTGTTCACTTCTGCTTTTTGATCATCACCTGCGTCGGCTTTAGGTGGGACATTTGGTACTGGCACGACTTCAACGGTAACCTCATCGCCTGCAGTTGCAGCCTTATCGTCGGTAACTGTCAGTTTGAATTCAAGATTTGAATCTACGGCGGATTCTGGAACATCAAAGACAGCAACTTGTTTGTCGGAATCCTTGAGATCTACTTCTGGACCGTCTGTTTGTTCCCATTTATAGGA
>DASVGC010000329.1:0-2047 GCA_036379735.1 Nitrososphaeraceae archaeon | reverse complement strand
CCACTTCAGAGCTTGTTTATTGCAATAAGCATTCCAATTTTGGTTGCCATACCACTTTTGATAATACGCAAGATGATGAAAAATGAAACCTGTGACATGATTGGAAATTAATAGAATTTTACTAATTACCTAGTCTAAAATCTCAAATCACTGCTTCAGAATGTTCAAAACGAAACATTATTCAAAAATAGAAAGGCTATTCGTTTGTTCCTTTAGAATTTTTTCGAATTTCAAAATATCAATATCTATGAACGGTCTCATTTTTGGTAACTGTGGTGGTTCTTTCACCTTATCTAAAATTCCTCTTGAAACAAGTTCTGCCTTCAATTTTTCTCGCAATTCCGGATGGCACAACTTGCTATGAAAAATACTTCCCCAACCCTGAGAGAACATCTCTTTAATGTGCAAATCACCTTTCTCTTCATGGAAATGTGGGTTGCGCGTTTCAATTTGCATTACTTCTACTCCTTTCTCCATTGTATCCTTGTGTTCGGGTGGAGTAATTCCTCCAAACTGCTCTAACAAATTAACTATTTCATACGGTTCAATCGAAAAGCCAGATGAGTAAGTCAATAATTCAGCTAATTGAACTGACATGCAATGCTCGCCGGAATTCCCTGTTCTGATAACTTCTGTTTCAAATCCTGTATAATATGATATCATTAAATTCAAAAACTGATTTGTCATCTCTGAAACTCTACCCAATTTGGAAAATCGTACTCCTGATTCTGAAATCTTTGGCTTGTATATCCAGGACACACGTACCATAGTATAGGGCGTCGTAGACAACGCAATTCCAGATGAAAATATTTTTGTATATTCATTAACTGCACCTGGAACATAATTATCAGAATCAACGAATCCCACATATTTTTTCCCCATCATTTTTGAAAGTAACATACCAATGAACATTCCCTCTCCTTTACCATTGCGTATTTTTCCCTCTGAATCAAAAAGATCCGGATATTCAACTCCTTCGAGAGCTTTTACAAGGCCAGGATCCTTTTGATGAATTATCACTGATTTTTTTTCAGTGAATCTATTGAATTGTTCAAATGCCTGTTTTTCCAACTTATATCTGTCAATTGGTTCTCTAGGACTATTTGATACAATTATTGTCAAGCAATCATGCGGAATACCACTCAATACTCCTTCTAAGAGCTTTAAACGTTCTCCTTTTATAGGAATCACAATTGCCATTTCTGCTTCTATCTTGGAAATAATTTCATCATCAATTGATCGTATAACTTCAGATTCAGTTTTTGTGTTTTTATTCTTGTGTCCAGAATCTAGTTCATACACGCGTTGCACTCCATGTAGACTTACTGATCCAAATCTTTCTGTAAATCTCGGGACATCAAGCTTCATATCTTTAACTCAGTTATGCCATATTTATTGCAAGTGTATATAAATCAATAATTTTTTTATCAAAGACCCGATAAGATGATTTTAGGTGGCTACATTCATGCTAGTTTAATATTGTAGAACGTTTGTATCGCACATAGTAAGTCAATAGGAAGTAAGCGTAAATATTGAAAATGAATATTCAAAGGTTGTCTGATCTTACTTTGAGTCCAAACTCTATTGATTAAAACAGAGTTATCAATAATGTACCTTGCATTGGTAACCTAATGCATCTGATATGATAGACTTTATCACTACAAGAGTACTCTCAAATTATTTATAGGAAAATTCAGAGAAATATGTTCCTTATCGATTCTCATTCTATATCTCTATAAATAACGTATCGTTCTCGACTAAAACCTTGTGACTCTGCAATGGTTTTAATTTTTGTGGAAATGAGATCAAATTGCCTGTTTTTATATCCCATTTTGCTCCATGCCAAGGACATGTCAACACATTATTGTTTATTTCACCTTCGTGAAGGTCTGCTCCTGCATGAGTGCAAACATTGTCCATTGCATAATAATTTCCATCCAAACTTGTTACTACTATTTCTTTTCCACCTGCTGTAATATGTATCAATTTTCCATCTTGAACTTCTGAAGTTTTTCCAACGACGACCTTGGCCATAAAGATAAAAATA
>DASVGC010000328.1:0-4085 GCA_036379735.1 Nitrososphaeraceae archaeon | reverse complement strand
AGAGAATGTTCAGAGAATAAAGAAGATTACTGATAGATACGATGGCATCAATAATGCACTTGAAATCATAAGATCGTTTATCTAGTTCTTTAAAGATATCTTTGAAATGACAAGTGTCAATTGATTGGTGATAGAATCAGGTGCATTTACGTCGAAAGTACAATTCATCATGTCTTTTTAGATAAAAGATCTTTAATTGCCAACTCAATATTGTTTTTATCATTTGCCTGTGGACACTGGTCCAAATACGTGTTTAGATCCGAAATTGCACCTTCCTTATCATTTAATTTTAATCGAGCAACACCTCTATTTTTATAGATAGGACCAAATCGATTGGGATTAATCGAAATTGCAGATGAATAGGATTTTTCAGCTAAAGGATATTCCTCTTTCCTGAGATAATAATTTCCAATGCCTCTGTAAGAAAGGTAAAATTTTGGATTGACTTTGATTGAGGCCTCAAAATATTCCTTTGCTTCATCAGATTTTAATTCATTGTAAATAGATCCCAACATATCCAATGCTAGTTCATTACCTTCGTTAGTATCAGCTGCATTCCTTAGTTTTTCAATCGCTTCTTTTGTCTTACCGGTCAAAAGTAACCGTTCAGCTTCAAAACACATCCTGTAAGATTTATTCAAGTGTGAACTTTCTTTATCGTTAATATCTTTCATATCTTTAGGAACGATAGTGATGGTTAAAAATCCGTCCTGTTCCCATAATTCTGTGAATTTTTTCTCAGGTATGGACCCTACTGTGTCTGGTTCAGGAACATAAGTAATTATTCTATTCTCTTCAGGGTCATAACCAGAAATAACAGTTGCATGTTGTATAGTATCCTTTAATCCAGGCATGATAACTACAGAGGGGATGCCCTGATCTATCTTTTTCTTTAATCCTTGAAGATTTCCCCTAAATATGCTAACAAGATACCCTCGATTCTCTGCAAGCTCAAATCCCTCGATAAAGATTGAACCTTTAACATCATTATACTTTCGCGCCCGTTCCTTGGCTTCCTTATCGAGGTTATATTCACCCCAGTAGGTCAAAATTACGTTTATTGCTAACGGAAGACAAACTTCATCTTCCTTACTTTCCACTAAGGGTAGGATCAGAGTATGTTCATTATCTAATTTCAACGTACTGGGTTAGGAGGAGGGAAAATAAAATTCTTGTTACAAACTTACAAAATTACGAATTAACTCAATACCACATTCACCACTTTTTTCTGGGTGAAATTGTGTGCCAAAAATCATTTTTGATTTGTGGCAAATTATTTCATGTTTTGATGTATCCGAACTTGCAACATAGATGAAATCATTTGGCAAGTGTGATATAGCATAGGAGTGACTTTCATAAACATCGCAGTGAGACTTTTCTAATAGTTTGGTTGGTTTTTCAACATTAATTCTCTTAAACCCCTGTACAAGTTCAGTCCTATGTAATGAACCTCCAAAGGTAAGGGCTATGATTTCTGCACCATAACAGATACCCAATACAGGAATTTCATTAGTAAAACACTTTTTGATAATTTTTGAATTTATTGAATTTATTTCTTTTTTATTCTTACGACGACCTGACAGAATTACTTTCTGATAGTTCAAAAGGAAAAATTCTTCATCATACCTCTTCAAGTCATAGACCTGACTTAGGTTATCCAAACATAATGTAATATCTCTGACGTACGGAGAACCGTTGTCAACAACAAGTACACCCAAATTCTGACTTATTAATAATCATGAACCTATAATAATAATCATGCCTTGCATAACAACCGGTTTTGAACACGAAATTTCTGATTTTGTATTAAAGCTTTATCTATGACTTGATTATTGAGCATTTGAAATTGTGGCCAATCCCTTACATATCAGATATGCTGCGACATATGAAGGGACCTTTTCTAAAGTACCATCTAATCTAAAGTTATTATTTTTCAAATTAACTTTCAGCTTAGTCTTAAGATTCACATACACTTCAGAGTCACTCAACATGCATGCATCGTTACCAGGGTTAAATGATTCCAGATCATCGCATTTTGCTTTAGTTAATCCGCTCTTGCCATTTATACTACCAGGCAATCTAAAGACTCTGTGTATGTCGTTGGTAACCTGGCCATCTATAGGAACTCCGTTTTTTCTTGTCAGCTTATTAAGTTCATTCCTAAATCCTTCATATCCACCGCTCGCCTGTACTATATTCTTGAGCTTTAGTTCAGATTTTTGATTTATTCCCAAGTTAGATGCGATTTTCTGTCTCCATCCTGTCACTATACCACTTTTTGGTAACTTGATAACAAATCCATTACGATATTTACGTACACCTATGCTCTCGCACATGAATCCATTACCAAGAATATAATCCGTAACGTTTGCCCTTGAGTTAGAATCCAGGATTCTTATACTTGGATCGTTTATATGAAAGTGAAATCCAGCATTCCCAGAAAAAAATATCTCTACGAATTTCTCTTTTATTCCAAGATCACAGTATAAGAAATCAAGTAACTTTGTTGCTTCTTTTTTTATGGCTATGAAGCATTTTTTGCAAGGTATAGAAACATCATTTGTCTTTCCCTTATTACAGTTAACGCACAGAGTCCGCTCTGAGTTTACATAACCACATGCGTTACAAATGTAATAGGTATGTTCGTGAATACATGGAAGATCTAAATCTTTGATATCGATATCAAATATGAGATCAGCACCTTCCCATTGTTTTTCATTGATTGGATTTGAAGGCAATCCATAATATGCATTTGAATAGTATACGTCTAGAGGAACATTTCGGATAAGCTCTGCTACAAGTTCTCCCACATTGTTGAACGATAAATGTCTTACTACTAAGGAATCAAATTTTCTGTATCCAAATTCTCTTTTTTCAATTGAATATAGGTAAGGGTAATGATTATTTTCGAAATAATACTTTCTAAATACATTTTTCAGAAAGCTAATATTTTCTTCCGTGTTTTGAATTTGATTCAATTATCCTATTTTCCTTCTTCCAAACTGAATTGGATTTATAAGTTTCTCGCACTCCTTGATTGCAAAGCATAGGTCTTCACTACGCAACCGGTCGCAAGAAGGTACAGAATATTTTGTATGACTCCCTTTTTTTCCTGCCAGATGTTCTACTTGATATCTAGTTACTTTTTCATTATAATCCGGGGAATTCTTAAAAATATCGATTACATCTTCTTCCGTTTTACCAATGGCTAGCATATAAGTTGCCAACATGAATCTGGCAGAATGAGGAAGATTTTCACCTTTATTAATGAGCTCCATTGCATGTTTAACACACGGAGGATATTCGAGAATTTTAAATTGATTCCTATATACATAGCGTCCTGCATATTTGCTTCGAAGTTCATCCGCTTTTGATTTTATTGAAACTGGTATTTCAATAACTTTCATATTTTTTATTCTAGAGTAGATTAAATTGCTCAATTCATTCCGAATTAGTCTTACAGTTTCATCTGTGTCAAGGTACACGTATCCATCTTTTACAGATCTGTTGATTAATTTCCATTCTTGCTCATTCATCTTTGAAGCTCTTTGAAGATAATCGGGAACACTCAATTTGCAGATACTTGATGTTGAATCTACGTCAATATTGATCTTGAATAACTCCAAGAAAATCTTTTGAACCAAAAGCCTCTTTTTTTCAAGTGACCTTTCAACGCTCAAATCGGATGTCAGAAATTTTTCCACTCTCATGGCTTCAAAGAGAGAACACTTTTTTGATACTTCCTCCAATCCAATTGATTTTATAAGCAATAGTGAAACCATAAATGTCATAATTTCAATTTCATATTCATCCAAGTTTGAGTAAACTTTCCCTTTAAGCTCATTTTCCAATTTTTCTACTGCCCTGTTAATTATGTGGATCATTTCAGGACGATTGAATTCTTCAAAATCAAATTTCGTTTGATGAATATAATCAGAAGCTTCCTGTAAGAATGGGTACTTTGCCAACTCAGACGATCCCAATTTTATTGACAATTCAGGTTTGACACTATAATAGAAAATACTGTAATAAATATAAATACAAATCTTTAATATCCTATTGACAAACATACAAGCGTTTGACTC
>DASVGC010000327.1:0-2738 GCA_036379735.1 Nitrososphaeraceae archaeon | reverse complement strand
ATTGAACTTCCGATGGGGAGGATTCTATTTCAGGGTGACATTGGCTCAGGAAAATCAACGATCCTATCAGCTATTGAGTTTGCTCTTTTTGGATTGGGTGACATTGACGCAAGTCATTTGCTCAGAATTGGAGAAAGTAAGGGCTCCGTACTTTTAGAATTTGAAAGTGGCGGCAAAAGCTATAATGTTTTTAGATCTCTTTTAAGAAGAGGAGACAAAATTTCTCAGGAGGAAGGTTTTCTTGATGAAGATGGAGTTAAGAAATCATATTCGGTCGGCGAATTAAAGTCTAAAATTTTAAAAATTATTGGAATCAATGAGAGAACACAGACAAAAACAACTTCAACGATATATCGTTTCGCAATTTATACTCCTCAAGAGATGATGAAAAATGTATTGACATCAAATAATGAAAGAAGAGTAGAAATACTGAGAAGGGCGTTTGGTATAGAAGAATATAGCATAGCAAAGAAAAATGCAGAGAAATTATCTTCATGGATACGAACGGTTACCAGGATTAGGAAGTCTATAACAGATGATCTTGGTAACTACACGAAAGAACTACAAAATATTCAGGAAATTACAGAATCATTGAAAGAAGAAATTGACTATACTAAGGATACCATAGTTAACCAGAATGATAGCATTCAGTCAATTTTGAAAAAAATGTTAGAAACAAGGCAAAAGAAAGAAAGAATAATACAGGCAGAATCTTCCATTTTGCATATACAATCTACATTGGATAAAAACTTGAAGCTTAAAGAAGATACTAACTTAGAGATTGTCAAGATAAGTAATGAATTGAATGATATCTACCAGAGTGAACAGATAGTTGCAGATCTTGGCCCAAAGTTTCAAGATTATGTTCAAAAAAGGAACCAACTAGTAAATGTTACCGAACAGGCATCACAATATGATAAACTATTGCTTGATAAAGTAAAATTAGAAGGTAGCGTTAGGAACCATCGAGAGATTTTAAACTCTAATATCAAAACACTAGATTCGGAACTAGAAGAGCTTGCTTTGGAACTACACAGAGTTAATGATGAGACAGAAAATTTGAACTATTTGAAAAAACAAGAATCTCTGTTAAAAAATAGCATTAATGATTCAGTCGATTTCCAAACGGAGTTGGACTATTTTTCTGACATTATCTCTAGTATTAGGTCAGGGATTATTTCTGTTAATAATGAAATATCAAAACAAAAATCTGAACTTGATTCAGTGTTACAATTAAGGCAAGATGCAGTATGCCCATACTGTAAACAAAAGTTAAATGAACAACACATATTGGAAATGGAAAAGAAGTTTCTACAAAGTAAAGATTTCTTGAAAAATAAACTCGATACTCTTGAAAAGGATCTGGAAATAAATCAAGAAAAGAAAACCGATCTGCTAGATAGGAAAAAACAAGTAGAAAGCAAGAAATCAGAGTTACAAAAAATTCAAATCCAGATTGCAAGATTGAATGAAGTCCTGAATAGCAAGGAACAAATCAAGTCAAAGATTAACGAAAAAGTAACAAACAAGAAATTGATACATACCAAATTACAAGATGGTTATTTTGTTGAAAAGAAGGAGGAATTGGAGGAATTGGATAAGAAATTAAGCAAAATTTATTCATATAAAGTGAGTTACGACTCGTTAAGTAAAATGGTAACTGATTATCAAAAGTCAAATCTAGATAGTACATACGCGGAACACACAAACTTGATAAAATCAAAGCAACGCAAAATTGAAGAAAAAAAAACTAAAGAAAAATCATTACTGGATCTTGATGATGAAGTTTTTATCCTTACCAAGAAGCTCGATGAAATGAAGGTAATATTTCAAGATAGACAGGAGGTCGAAAATAGACTAAAAGACTTGGAATCAAATAAAGAATCACTTGAGAATGAATTGATGAAAATGAAAGAAAACCTTGCCATGAGAAAAACAGAACATGATAACAATGTGAGGCAAATTGAATTGTATGACAGGAAGATAAGCGATTTGGAGGAAAGAGTTGACAAAATTATCTTCACCGACCAGATAGGCATATGGCTGAATCAACACTTTATCCCTTCATTAGAACAGATCGAATCTCAAGTGCTAATCAGTGTGAAAGAAGAATTCAATACGTTGTTCCAAAAGTGGTTTTACTTGCTGATTGAAGTTGGCGATATAGATGTAGAAATTGACGAGTTCTTCACACCTGTTGTGATCCAAAGTGGTTATCGCTTGGAAGTTGATAGTTTAAGTGGAGGAGAAAAAACCTCTATCGCACTAGCGTATAGATTAGCGCTTAATGAAATTATCAGGAGGATGATAATGCTTGAAGACAATCTACTGATTCTAGATGAACCTACGGATGGTTTTAGTAAGGAACAACTTGTTCAAATAAAATACGTCTTGGAAGAACTCAGTGCAGCTCAGGTAATAGTCGTTTCCCACGAGAAAGAATTGGAAGGATTTGTAGAAACAATATTTAGGGTGGTCAAAGAAAGTGAGAGATCACAAGTCGAATTGGCAGCATAGATTGAAAAATTCTACCTGCGTGAATTGAAAATTGCAATTTAAGTTAGAATACTTCAATGATAAAACTTGAATAATATTATTTCTAGCTTACCAATCTTAGGTAAAGTTAGAACAATCAAGATCTATTCTGTAAAGGCTATGATGTTGATGAAATCTAGGAAAACAATATATTCCATAGAATTGTGAATCATAACATTGGTAGACAAGATTAAGTGTTCTCA
>DASVGC010000326.1:0-11134 GCA_036379735.1 Nitrososphaeraceae archaeon | reverse complement strand
GGGTTTCTGCGGCTGCACAAAGAACCATAGTTTTTCCCATTGGAAAGGCACTCCCGCTAGAAGGACTACAGTAAACAGGAATATTATCAGAAGTGGTACTGTTTGCACTGACTTGGAAATTGACTTGAGTCCAAGAAGATCCCGTGGCCCGCGCAATAATGAAAGGAGGTGTTTTGATTGCTGGAGGTTGATGCGGACTTGCAATTTGAGGTAGTTGACCAATACTATCTTGAAATATCACTAGATTGTATGATAAGAAGAAAATCACCACAAGACACCCAAAAAATTTTCTTCCTAACATAAATTAAAGGATGATTGCAGTGAATTTGCTTTTATATTTTGTCCGAGTCCAAGAATCATACTGACTGGTTGTTAATACCGCATCTTATTTTGAAATCAGAAAATAAATTCATAAAATCTAAATTAATCAAGAGTTTAGTTTACACATCAGATCTTGTTGGTTGGAGATGTTCCATTATTTAATGTCATACCTTAGTATGTTATGTCCTCCGTATTTTTCAACCATAAACATGTGACAAATGAATCTATGATCTTTGTAAATGTGTTTAGTATCTTAATTGATAACAAACCTTAAATTGTTAATTTAGATTAGAGCAAAAAAAACTAATCTCTATATATTGTTTGGAATCCAGTTTATCGATAACATTAGTATTTGACTTTGTGTTCTGGTTGAAGATACTGAACCGCAAAAATTGAGTTAATAAAGAAAAAAATTTCTATTTATTATGCTCCAAACCGGTAGATGTCGTTGTTGTTGTTGACGTTACTTCTGTGGTCAATCCCTTTGATTTTCCAAGTATGAGACTCCTTGATCTTATGGTTTTCTTAAATAATACAAATCCCATTGCTGTAGTTGCTGAACCAAACAATATTCCCAGTAAATTTCCTTGACTAGCAGGAGCTATTACTACTGTATAAACAAGACCCATGACCATCATGAGTACGCCTAGACCTGCAAATACGAGCATTACTTGAGGAATCTTACCTGGTCGTTGACCTGCTAACTTGTCAGGAATTGCACCACTTAAGACTGCTTCATTGCAAACCTTGCAAAGATGTCTCTTTTGCTTTTCACTCAAGTTCGTTTTTAGGAAATAGAATCCGACTTTGCATAGGTCACATCGTTTCTTTGATAAGGTAATTCTCCCATACTGATCGAATTCCTTGCCGAGCTCCAGCATGCATTCTTTACAATATGTTCCCTCAATTCTCCACATTCGATGGAATCTGTATTTCTTATGCCCCAGTATTTTACCGCAACCGTCACATGCAGTCATGTCCCATCCTCTCCAGGTCGCTTTGATCTTCGTGTTTCTTCAGTTTCCTCAACAAGTACCTTTGTTCCAGTAACGATTTGCTTTATTCCGCCTCTTGCCTGTATTATGGGCAAACCTACTATGAAGAAAGTTGCTGCCGACACCCAAACAACTGCAATTCCTACCCATAGCCCGTAAAAGGACAGATCAAATACATATCCGGAGAAGTACAGAGGCAATGGCCAGAAGACAATTAGTGCAAGAGTCATCAAGCCGCCTCCTTTTAGACTAAACCTGAATGCTCTTGCAAGAGTTGCTTCGTCCTGCGTCTCCACATCCGTTGCTTCTACTAATGTAATTTTTTCTTTGATCTTTTCCCAGTCAAAGACTTTATTCTTGGCAAGGCTACCGAACGCCGTAATTGCACCACCTACCAGGATTCCAGCAACATTACCATACAACATGGAGAAGTTGTCCCCTAGACTTGCCAATGACAATACGCCTCCATATGCCGGTAAGGTAATTGCTGTTCCAATCCAGGCTGCTAGTGCAACGAACAAGCCTCCTATTGCTCCAGCAACTGCAGCATTCTTGTCAGTTTTCTTCCATGTAATTGTCAAAGCAATTGGTATGACAGCAGATCCTATTAGCACACCCATCGCCAGGTACACAAATCCTAAACTTAGGCCCATAGCCAGTAGGATTACAGCAAGACCACCCATACCTAGACCAAAACCAATTATGGTCGCCCGCGATACCCTAAGGAGCTCCCTACCTGTTGCCTTGGGATTCTTGTAGGTTCTATATACATCATAAGTAATCAGCGAAGAAACAGCTATCAACTCAGCTGACCCGGCTGACGTTACTGCCATAAATAACATTACTAAAACCAGTATGGCCCCAACTTCTCCCATTAGGGTGGCAGCAGCTGCAGGAACGGTCAGACCTAATTGTACTTGCTCTGGTGTTAGTTGAATCTGCAGTGCTACAGCAGTAAGACCCATTGTAGTAGCCAAAGTAAATGGAATTGCAAACCAGCACATTCCTCCCAATAGGAACCCTTTGACAGTTGAGCTGGGTTTTGCAGCAATTGCTCTCTGCCAATAAGCTTGGTCGACAAAGACAGTTCCGAAATTTCCCACTATATTGATAATCCCGAAAATAAGTCCTCCCATAGATGCCATAGTCAAGTAAGCTCCAGCCGCATTTCCTTCAACAGGATGAAGACTGGCCGCTGCAGTGAGCTTTTCAAACATCCCCTGTATTCCACCTGTTGTTGGACTGATAAAGTAGACGACTGAAACGAAGGTGAGTATGGTGATGAAAATTATTATGGTGTGCAAATAGTCAGCCACAAAAGTTGCTTTCAACCCTCCGACAAGAGTATAAATCATTACACCAATCGGTATCAGGAACGCGGCAATTGAGATGTTCATACCTGTCAAGCCGTTTACAACCGCTGCGCCTCCGAGAAGCAACATAGCAGTAACTATCATATTTGTCATCAGAGCGAAAACAAGAAACACACGATGGGCCCCCTCTCCAAACCTAGCACGAATTATTTCCAAAAACGTATGAGCGTTTGGTGCCTTCCTCTTTAATTCAATAGCCAAGATACCAAATAACAAGACCTGGATAGAAGCTCCAGCTGCATACCAAAATGGTCCGCTTACCCCATATTGGAATGCGACCGTAGATGATTGCAATAGGGTTGCTGCCCAAGTCCACGCCGAAACTATGGCTGCCGCAGTAAGCCCGGTTTTGATGGTCCTTCCAGCGGTATTAAACCACTCTGAAGTTTCTTTAACACCTAGAAATTTTTCTTCGAGTTTAATTTCAATAGAGATTACCACCGCAAAAATTGCTCCCAATCCGACGACTATGAACCAACCCACTTGTTCTGGAAGTGCCTTTCCGATTTCAAATCCTGATGATATTTCACCTGCAGCAAATACCTCTGGAATTATCGCGTACCAGCCATTCTGTGAAATGCATGCAGAAAGAAAAACAATCAAGCTAATACTAACTCCTAGCATTAATCCACTTGAACGCATGTCTGTGAATATTTCTAGATTTATTTATTAATTTGAAAACTTTTGTAGTATATTTAGTAGATTTGGAAATTAATTTTATCGTTTTAGTTTATTTTCTAGAATTTGCCGACATCGGCTATATCCATAAATTATGTTAAAAGGACAACGGGTTTGGATCTTGCCTGAAGAACCTTTCTTGTCACATGACCCATCTCTGATTGGTTATTTCCAAGGCCCTTGGTTCCCATGAGTATCATGTCTACATCTAGTTTCTCTGCTGTTTCAACTATCTTATTTGCAGGATCTCCTAATTTCACGATTCTTTCATAATTATGAAACTGTGGGACCATGACACTTCTTAGCATTTTTCTTCCTGCCTGCAACATTTCGTCTGACATGACTTCATCAAGAGATTCGTCGTTCTCGTCAGTCCATTCAATAACATTCAGCATGATTATCCTTGCTGGAATGGTTTCACCAAATAGATAGCTTGCGTAATTTAATGCCCGTAAAGATTCCCTTGAACCATCAATGGCGACAAGCAATTTGCGTGTTTTCTGAATTTCTTCTATAGTCAATGCCCTAGTCGGATCAAAAACTGCTGAGACAAATTTTTCTCTGGAGCGTGAACCTCCTCTTACCATTTTTCGGGACAGCGAAAGGGTTGTAATTCTTCTGAATACCTCCAAGATCGCTACCCTTGCTTCAATTAATGGTAGCGTGATAATCAGAATAGCGGCACCAGTAGCCCACGCGATTGCAATTCCAATCCAAATATGGTAAACAAATAATGAAAAGATATAACCAGAAAAGTAAAGTGGCAATGGCCAGATCAGTACAAGGATAAACGTAAGAGCAATAGCATATTTGTAACTAAATTTAGCCGCATTTTTAAGAAATGTTTCATCTGTATCTTTTTCAATTCTTGAACGTATTCTGGAATCGACTACAAGTATTCGCTGTTTGATTACTTCAAAGTTGAAATTTTCAGGTCTGATGATGCTTCCAATTATAGAAATAATGCCACCTGCGGATATGGCAGTCAGATTTCCAATCAATAACGGCCCGTTTTGCCCGGTGCTTGACATTGTTATTTCTCCATATAGAATACTCGCCGAAGTAAGCCAGGCACTAACACCACAGACAAGTCCAAGAAGCGCTCCGAGAATTGCTGCATTCTTGTTGGCTTTTTTCCAAATAATAGCAATTGTGATAGGAATTACGGCAGAGCCAATTAGAATTCCCATCCCGAATCCGAATCCCAGAATTGCTAGTCGTGAAATTTTCATCAGTTCTCTTCCAGAAGATGAAGGTTTGACATACGTACGATAAACATCATAGGTGACAAGTGATGATACTGCTACAAGTTCAGCAGATCCTGCTGACGTCACGGCGGTAAATAGTACGGTAAGTAGCAAAATCGCTCCAATGTCTCCAAGCATCTGTGAAGCTGCCGTAGGTGCTATTAACCCCATTCCCACCTGATGTGGCGTCAGAGTAACACCAACTGCTACTGCGCCCAGTCCCAGTGTAGTAGCCAGAGCAAATGGGATTGCAAACCACGCGAGTCCCCCGATTAGAAAACCCTTAACTGCCGATCTTGGCCGCGCAGCTATTGCTCTTTGCCAATAAGCTTGATCGACAAAGACTGTCCCGAAGTTTCCCACGATATTTATGACCCCGAAAACTAAAGCCCCAGTAGAGGCCATTGTCAAATAAGCTCCCCCAGAATTTCCCTCGACTGGATTTGAAATAGTCATATTACTCAGTTTTTCAAACATTCCTGAAATTCCACCAATTTCAGGGCTAATGAAGTAGATGGCTGTAACGAAAATCAAAATGACACCGAAAATGATGCCGGTATTTAGATAATCTGCAAAGAAAGTGGCTTTGAGCCCCCCGAAAAATGTGTATATAATGACACCTATTGGAATCAAAAATGCTGCAAGGTAGATATTCACACCTGTTAACGAGTTCACAACCGCAGCACCTCCTAAAACAAGCATCGCCGTAACTATGGTGTTTGTCATCAGACCAAATGCCAAAAATACCTTATGGGCATGTTTCCCAAACCTTGCATTGATAATTTCGGGAAAAGTATGAGACATGGCTGCTTTTCTCTTCAACTCTATTGCTAGAATAGCAAATAGCACTACCTGAATGCTAGCACCTGCCGCGTACCAAAAAGGACCACTAATACCGAATTGGTAGGCTACTGTTGATGATTGTAGGAGAGTTGCGGCCCAAGTCCATGCCGATACTACAGAACATGCGATTAGACCTGTTTTTACATTCCTACCTGCCGTGTAGAACCATTCAAAGGTCTTTCTAGTGCCAAGCCACTTTGTTTCTACCTTGACTAAGAGGCTCACAATCAACGCCATAATCAATCCCACTCCTAGAAGAACAAAATATCCTATACCTTCTGTGAGAATGGAATCCATAGGTGGGACTACCTATTGGAATATTTAAGAATAATTACTGAGATTTTAGAAATATTCATGATCTCTACTATTCATCCGAAATACAATCTGAAAAATCTATAACTAACTGCCAGTAACTGATAGGTATGATTGACGATGTAGATGAGTTGATACTCTCTACCTTAGGCCATAATTCGAAACAAGATTGGAGAGAAATATGGGATTTTCTGAGAGGTTATGGTTACAACCTTACTGAAGAGGAGATAGAGTCCAGGATTGCCAAGCTTGAACAGGACGGTGTAATAACAGGATACACAATTAATGTTGATTTGAAAAAAATTAGGCGTCGTACACTAAGAGTAGTTCTGGTAACATTCAAAACATCGCAACATCTTCCAAAAAGATTAGAAGGCCTAAAAAAATACCTGCAAGATGCTCCTTTTGTAATCTTTTCTGGGAGAACGAGAGGAGGATATGACTGGATAACTATACATTCTTTTCTATCAGAGGAAATGGCAGATGAAGAAAGTGATATCTACAGAAATCTGTTTGGGGACATAATACAATCGTATGAAGTATATGATTTTATTCCAATGAAGAATCCATCACTTGATGCACTTACACATACTACTAAAGAATATAAGAGGTTTCTTGATGAATGGTTGCCACCATTTCTAGGTCGATGATACTATGAATCGTTAATTTGATTTGAATTGGGCCTTTAGCAAAGAATCCGGTTTTTGGTGGATATCTTTTTGTTTGCTGTTTCTAAATCTTATGGCATCATCTATCATAGAATGAATCTGAAGTCTCATAGACATCAACAATTTGACTAGTTCCGCACGATACTCCGGATGTATGGTGGTCTGAGCTTCCTCTATTATGTTATCAAGACGCATTAAGGTAATGCGAAGTGTAAGAGATGTTTTTTTGGCTACTTTAACGGACCTTGACATAGCCCCGGCTGAGTTGTAATTACCTGTAGTTGAATCGTCATCGTGCTTTGATACCATCAATGTCTTCATTTCTCTAATCTCTCTAACTGTGAGTCCTTCGCTTAAGATCCGGTCCAAGATTTCAGATTGCTTTAGTAAATCTAAATTTGTCAGTTCTATTGCCTGACTGACGTTTATCTGATTGCGCGATATTACTTGTCTTACGTCTTCAGGTAACTTTAATAGCTGTAATCTATGAGAAACGTATTCTTCGCTCTTTCCGATCTTTTTTGCCAAATCACTTACCGCACCCCATCCAAAATCTACAACATATTTCTTGAATGCTTCGGCTTCCTCTATAGGATCCATTGACTTGCGCTGAATATTCTCGGTTAGTTGGATCTCATAGGCCTGCCTGTCAGACATTTCTCTTATCTTGCATGACATGAATCTCCAGTGTAGTGATCTGCATGCCTGAAAGCGTCTATGTCCTGCCACTATTTCAAACCCGTGATCAAGAGGTCGTATCAGAATCGGTTGGAGCAATCCATGTTCGCGTATGCTTGATACAAGTAGTCCTATTTCATCATCGTTCATATTTTGAAATTTATCTCTAACTGGAAATTGCGATGGACGTATCATCTTCATTTCTATTTGTTCGACGATACTAATGTCCGCATGTTCCATACCAACAGTAAGAAAAGACGAACTACTTATGATTTTTCTCAACGTTGTGTTCCGTCGCGTTCGACTAACATAAAATAATTACATGCAATAATTATCACGGAGGTTCCAAATTATATTAAAAAACATATTATAGTTTGGAATATTTGATGATCCCACGCTTCTGCTCGATATACCTCTGAACAGCGGATGGGGCAAAGTCAATATAAATAGTGAAACCCCACCGTTGTTCTTTTTACACCCTATTAAAATAAACAAAAATGTTGTTATTATTTTGCTGTGCCTGAATTCTTAGTTCTTGATGGTTTCAGGGATGTATTACTAGTTGGAGAACTGTTTCTGATTCGCCTTACAGTATCAAGATTTAAGATATCCTGTCTTGGTAACTTAAACTCATCAAACTTTAATTTCAATACAATATTCAAGAATTAATTAAATGTAAAAACTTTAATTATTTTGTAGAATCAGAATAAACTGGAATTCTAAGTCATAGTTCCCTTCGCCTTTCCTATAATCATGACTTAATCTATAAACTCTAAAGCCAGTTTTGTTGTTGAATTAAATATTTCTAGTATATTAAGAGACATTGGATCAAAGCGCTCTGATACAGCGTTTGATGAAAATATCAGTAATAGATATTAAATGATTTTGCGATCTTACTTCTATTGTTTTGATTATAATTAGTAGCCTTCTAATTTTGTCTTTTGTTCTAGGTGTTGTATTATCTAGTAGTACTTTCAAAAGCTCGCATGCATCGACTAGTGAGTCAATTACTGACCAACCCATCCACGGAGTTGTCATGAAAGGAGCTTTCGTCAGTATGAAGCAGAATAACAACGTCTTGCCTTCACCCCCTGACAATTACATTGAAGATAGTTTGAAAATGATTTCCAGCGCCGGGCTGAATCATGTCAGATTTGTGTTCTATTGGGAGGCATATGAAAGGGATCCTGAGGCATTTATGGATGAAATAAAATCAGTGGCCAATGCTGCCGACAAGCACGGACTGAAAATCATTTACGATAATCATCAGTGGCATACCTCTTCATGGTTTGAGGTAAAAGCTACAGGTTTTCCCTGGTCTTTACTAGAACACAATTCTGAGTATACCAGAGGAGGTGGAGGTAATACTCATGATAAAGCAGCGCAGGAGTTTTGGGCAGACTGGTGGGATAGATCTGTAGAAGGTGATGATGGAAAAGATGGATGGACATTGATGGCAGAATTTCTTAAAAAAATAGTGTTGACAGTAGATAATCATTCAAGTACTTTAGGATATGAGATCCTAAGCGAGCCGCATGTTGATAATAAAGGTCATTGGTCTAAAATAGGCAAATTTAATAGCTTTATTACAACACAGCTGAGAAATATTACTGATAAGACCATAGTCTATAGCATGAATGTGCCAATTGACTTGAATAGTCAAATTGATATCTCACCGAAAAACTTGGCGAAAATGGCGCCTTCAGATAAGGAGAATATCGCTTTCAAGGTAAGTGTCTACCAAATTCCTGAAGGAGATGGGTACCAAGAAAAGAGATTTGATATGTTTTTGGATACAAGCGATCTAACTGGAATACCTTTGTACATTGGAGAATGGAATAACGTAATAAGGACAAAGCAAGACGGTATAACCAAACTTGATCCTGACTTAAGTGAGCTGACAAAAACTGATGCTAAGGAGATACTCGGAGCACTCAAGGAAGCGGGAGTGTGGGGAACTGCTTTTTGGAGGTGGGATTATCAGAAAGTTGCTACAGACAATTTCAATTTGGTTTCTGATAAGAATGGTAAATTGGTGCCCACAAAGTACTTGAATATCTTGGAAGACTCTGTGGAATCTGTTTACGGTTCTTCTGTTGGTAAATCAATCTCTGTTACTAAAGAGAGGTATTTGGTGGATTCGCTTGTGAAAACAGGAAAGTTTACAGAAGATGAGGCCAAACAATTCGTATTCAAAACTACGCAAAATGCAGTAGATGATACATCATCTTCGCATAATAATCAATCGTCTGACAATCAGGGTAATAATAATGACAACCAGTCCGACAACGCAAATTCAAAGAACCCTGAGCAATATGACATTCTCAGCGAGCTAGTAGATGATATTGAGAACAACGTTATTGACATTGAAAACATTCCGTTGGATGCCTTCCAAGATTCAGGAGCTTATCAAGGCGCAAATAAACAGGTTCAGGACTGTATAGATCTGGCAGGAAAGATAGGCGAAAAACTTGGAGATCAAGAAATTGTACACTGTTCTGAAGACGCAAATTATTTTAAACACAAAATATCTGATATTGACAACAGTAATAACTTTGATAATACTGATAACTAGTAACGTACTTCAATTGATACTATCCAAGTGTTTTGAAAAATAATTCAAACAACGCGTGCTTTATCTTGATTTGCGGGAGATGAGGACCACAGCATCATTTCTGCTATCGTAGGCGAAAATAATAGCTTATGATATTGAACATGATAATTGAACACGATTCCATTAAGATTCAAAAATACTACTACACTATGCCTAAAGAAATATGCAAACAACAGGATAGATCAGTAATACATATTAAATCAATTGTGAATTATTTTAGTATTGCATTGATTTTTACTAACAGAATAATTTTGACTTTTTTATTAGGTTGCGCCTTAACTAGCGCTACAGCTGTAAACGCATTTGGGTCAACAAATTCGACTAGTCAACTGACTGGTACACAACCCATCAATGGCGTTGTTATGAAAGGCATACTTGTGAATATGAAACAGGATGATAATAATCCAGATTCTGCTCCAGATAATTACATTGAAGAAAGCCTTAAGGAGATATCTGAAGCAGGGTTGGACCATGCAAGATTCCTATTTTATTGGGAAGCCTATGAAAGAGACCCAGAGGCATTCATGGAAGAAATAAAATCAGTAGCGGAAGCAGCTGATAAGTTCGGAGTGAAAATCATTTATGACAATCATCAGTGGCACACTTCTTCATGGTTAGAAGACAGAGGAACAGGTTTTCCATGGTCATTATTTGAAGGTGAATATTCCAGAGGCGGCGGAGGTAATACTGATAATAATGCAGCACAGGAATTTTGGGCAGACTGGTGGGACAGGTCTGTCGATGGCGAAGATGGAAAAGATGGATGGACATTGATGGCAGAATTTCTCAAGGAAATAGTATCGACAGTTGATAATCATTCAAGTACTTTAGGATATGAGATCCTAAGCGAGCCTCATGTTGATAATATAGATCAATGGTCCAAAATAGGTAAATTTAATTCATTTATGACTACTGAACTGAGAAAGACGACGGATAAGACTGTTGTCTACAGCATGAATGTTCCGGTTGACTTGAATGGTCCTATCAAAGTGTCACCAGAAAACTTGGCGAAAATGGCACCTTCAGATAAGAAGAATGTTGTATTCAAGATTAGTGTCTATGGAGTTCCCGATAGAGATGATTATCAGAAGGAGAGATTTGATATGTTTTTGGAAACAAGAGATCTAACTGGAGTACCTCTATACATTGGCGAGTGGAATAACGTCGTAAGGACAAGAGATGGCAGTGTGTTTAGAATAAACCCAGGCTTGAGCGAGCTCACAAAATCTAATGCGGGTGAGATACTTGGTGCTTTTAAGGAGGTTGGTATGTGGGGAACGGCATTTTGGAAATGGGATTTTAGAGATGCCGATACGGAAAGTTTCAATTTACTTTCTGACGGTAATGGCCAAATAAATCCTACCAAGTATTTTGGTATCCTGGAGGATACAGTTGAATCTGTTTA
>DASVGC010000325.1:0-4826 GCA_036379735.1 Nitrososphaeraceae archaeon | reverse complement strand
ATTGAAGCAGAAATTTCTGATCTAAAGATGGCCTTGGATCTGTTGACATAGATAGAGTGTAGGTCTGAATACATATAGTCCGGAGTCGAACTAGTATTTACTGATTTTGGAAATTAAGCTTAAATAATACTATTTGAATTCAAAGAATATTTGAAATCCAACAATGCAATAATTGCTATCTCTGCACTTTTGTTGCTCTCGTTGTTCGTTGCCTCAAATGGTAATAATATTAGATCATATGGACAAACGCTTGATGAATCCTATGTTAATGAAAACTGTGGGATATCAATAAACTATCCATCAGATTGGAAATTAGAAGAGAAAATGCAAAATGATGCTACACAGCCTGTAAATTACATTGTACAATTTCAACCAGATAATGAAGAAGATTCGATTACAATTGTAGGAATTGAGTTGGATGATATTTCTCACCTGCCAGAAAGATCCCTTGAGAGCATGAGGACAAACGAGGAAAATAATATTACTATCGGAGGGATTGGCATTATTGAAACCTCCGAGGCCATGTCTGTTGCAGGTAATGACGCCCAAAAAATAGTGTACACTGTACCTGGCGAGAACAATGATAGATTGAAGAAAATGGATATTGATGTTCTTGCATATAACAGAGAGTATAAAATAACCTATGATACTAGTAGCATAGAACTTTATCAAAAATACATTTCTACAGTGGAAGAAATGATTAAGACATTTGAGATAAATGAGCCAACATTTGAAGAAATATCTTGTTAATAGAAAGCTAGTTCTGCACTCTTAGTTTTTCTTCATCTTCATGACTATGTGGCATATTGCAAGTAAAATGATTTTGTAGGAAGCTTAAATTACGGTGTTGTTAATGTCATTTTATTAGTTTTTAGTGACAATCCTAATAAAAAATTCATTTTTTAGTCGAATTTTTGTAACATAGGTGATATTGACTATAGGAAATCATTAGAGAAATCTTATATAAGATAGATACTATAATTATACATGTTATTTAGAAACGGCATAAAATCATTAGCTATTCCAGATGTTTTAAAGGATTTAATTTTAAAACATGCGCTAGATAAAAAACAAATTCTTAACATGAAGGTAGATGACCTTGCCTCTGTGCTGGAATGTGATTTTGAAACCGCAAAAATAATTCAAAATTCTGTTAGAAGTTCATCAAACAAATCAATGTTACATGAAATGACGGAACTCGCCTAATAAGGCATTACTTTCACCCAAGACCAACAATCAAATATTTTTATTTGAGTTAGCAATATCGACTAAGAGGTAATTTTATCTGCCTCAAGTATAATTTTAGAATACGATTACAATCCTCTGAAATGGAGTTTCTTGATTATTTTTTCTCAGTTTCATATTCCGGGCTGGACGTCATCAGGTCTTGAGGATGTTTTCTTATTCTTCTAAGAAATTCTTCCTGACGAGTGACAAGATCGTTTAACAGTTCAGTTCCCATGGCCGAGGTATTTGGAAGATCAGGAATCTTGTTGATGATGTCTCTTGGCGCCAATCCATCTCTATTTTTTTGAATTAGACTAGGAGGTAGAATTTGGTATGGAGCGATTATGGATGGTAAATAATTCATTGAGGAGTTTAACCTATTCAGTCGCAAAAACCTGTTTACAATGTTTCTTGAATCATAAGACATGCTTACACTTATTTCCATTGATGTATAAGAGTTTAACTTGCCAATTTGGCTATTGATTTATCCCCTATCAGGAGTAAATAAGGGATAGTGTAGGTATGAAGTTTAAGAGCCCTAAAGCAGTTCCGAAAATTAGATATGGCTCATTGCCCATATTATTAGTAGGAGAGGAATATGTCAACGTGTATTTGTGGCCATGATATAAAGTGGCATTGGATGGACATGCATCATCAAAGAAGATGTGTAAACCACATTTCAAAATCAGATGCTTGCCCATGCTTAAAGTATGTGGATGAAGAGAAGATAAAGTCGACCACCGTGCATTAGCATTCTGGTCTTATCCACACATACTATTGTTTTTTAGTCAAACTGAAGATCCTAAGAGTAAATAACTGTGGATTGTTGAATTGCATTTCTAAATAACGGAGCATTCATGGTTTAACGCCTTTCCACTCTTTTAGGAAATTTTCATACTGTGGAATTGTTGCCTTTACAACTCCAAGTTGATACATCAATGACAAATCATCACGAATAGCCTTATGCTCAATTATCTTTCCATCTTCGATTGTAAATATATGTACCGCTTGATAAGATATTTTGTTACCTGTTGGTGGAATGAATCCAAAAAAGCTATCGGTATGTTTACCATCTACAGATACTATAGAGATAACTTTTTCATTTGATGCTACGTTATCAATTAGTTCGTAGTGCAAATCAGAGAAGGCCTTTCGTATGTTAACCACAGTGTCAATAAATTCCTGAGGTCCTCTCATTTTTGATCTAACAGGATCCATTTGTGATTCATGATTAAAATATTTGGGACTTATAAAATCTGAAACGCTAGTTGTATCACCTGTATTAAGAGCATCGATAACATTTCTTACAAGTTCGACGTTTTGATCTGCAAGTGTCATATATCACCAACTGCCTCATCATGTTATTTATCAATTCCTTGAAAAAATTATTTAAAAAAATGAAAAGACCACTGTTGCATGAATTATTGATAGATCTAATAGAGAAACTAATCATGAATAAATGTACAGGCTGATCTCACACCTATAATGTTGTATCATTTAGAGGAACAATCAAATGTGTGCTGACAACTAATCCCTTTATCGCAAACGGATTCTAAATTTTTATCATCTGATTTAGCTCATTCTGCAATTGTAGGAATGTAAATCCACTAGGAGTCGTTTTATACGTCCTATTGATTGGATCACATTCAAGCAACCCACGTTGAATGAGGATCTTTGTATATTCCACGACTTGGGCATAAGTAAGGTAAGAACCAAACATTATTTTGCTGCGTGTAATTCCCGCTCCAGACCCGGCTGTATCAAGGATAGATGCAAAAATTTCTTCTCTACTGCGATATCCCATACACTAAGTAGAACTTTATAATTAATAACCATTTAGAATCTCTTAAATAGCAAGCAGCTGCATACAGCCATTTCACTTTAATACTCAAACAAATACTGAAAGAGCCTTTTGGCTATTGAAATTAGTAAATAATGGCAAGTGTTATCATGTTTTAACGTCACCATATCTTTCAACTCTTCCAAACTTAAAGGCCTCTTTTAATATTGTGAACTCTACTTGTTCTGCCATCTTGGCCAATTTTCCAACATCTTCACGATAATCCTCAAAAGATGTATGCTCCTTGGTACCCAAGTAAATTTCCTTTACTTGGTAACCTGCCATGGCAGCTTCAATCAAAAACCAAACGTCTATTCCCCACCCATCTGGGGGATTTTGGTCCAACAGCCTTTTCCAGACCTCAGTCCTTGCACATACCTCACCGCTTAATGGTTGTTCAAAGTGAGAGAGCTCGGGGAAAAAGACGCTTATCATTGGTCTTGCTATGAGTTTTGTTACTGGAGCATCTCTAGCATGCCTTTGATAATAACCTCTTACCATGTCACAATTTATACAGCCATCTACCAACTTGTCCACCCATCCTGGTGTTAAGTTTTTTATGTCCGCATCTAAGAAAAGGACTATATTAGCATTGGATCCGATTGCTTCCTTGATTCCTTTTTTCATTGCAATTCCCTTTGCTGGGAACATTCTGTTGTCCTGATCAATTACTCTAGCTCCATTATCAAGAGCTATTTTGACTGTTCTGTCTGAAGAGTACGCATCAACCACAATTACTTCAGGGTCATAATGACTTTTCTTTGCAGCCCTAATAACATGTTCAATTGTGTCCTCTTCGTTCTTTGTTGGAAAAATTACTACAATTCTTGGAATAGAATTGTGAGTCATACAACCTTTTAGATAATGCATGCTTTAAGATTATTGCATATTGGGCTTTTCTTGTAAAGACCTTTAGATGAGCAAAGGTAAGATTTTTTGGAATCTTGAGAATAACTACTATACAATCAATGAAAAAACCGAAAGCTCCTATCATTTATCTTCTCTAAAAAAGCGTCAATATCTACAATAATATCATGAAAATTTCTTTTTTGGAAGGAGGTGCTGCTAATATTGTCGCATTGAGTACTGTAATTAACATAATCTCCTGAAGTAGGGTCCTTGGTAACTACCCATATATTGTTTACATTTGGTTGAATTGTTGCAATTTCCTTTTGCTCATCTTCTGATATTCCCCGAGAATCCTTTACAATTTGGATAATAATTGCTTTTTCAGGGATACTTCTAAGGGCATGAAGATTAGGAAGTACAATGTCTAAATTTATCTTTTCATATCTTACTTTTCTAACGGAAGGCAATGTACGTGTTGTCAGCATGAAATGAAGTAATGCCTCACAGAGGGAGCCGACATATTCCTCATTTGTGAGATCTATTACCCTATTACATTCTTTCATTATCATTTGGATGTAATGTCTAGATAGCTCTACATTCAAAGTGATATCGGTTTGTATTTTTTCTTTGCCAATCTCATCAATAACGGAATAAAGTATGTTACCTATACTCTCCATATGTAAGCACTCTTACTATCTGTAAGCTCAACTTTATATACGGTCTGATATCGAATCTGATTTAAACTGTGTTTTTATCATGAATATATTATTTTCAAATTTCGAGGAAAATAAGAAGTGAGTGAATTATTATCAAGAGTAACCAAATTAATTACTGTGTGAATTTTTTTTCTTCGATCAGAAAATAAGGTAATTCTACCTGTAATTTCTGTATGTCGTCTAGGAATATAGTG
>DASVGC010000324.1:0-2984 GCA_036379735.1 Nitrososphaeraceae archaeon | reverse complement strand
TAATCCGAGTATGCATGGGATGATTGAAGTTATGAGGGGTTGTGGACGTGGATGCAAGTTCTGTGATGTAACCCTTAGACCGTTAAGATACTATCCTGTAGAGAAGGTTGTAAAAGAAATAGAAGTCAACATGAAGTATGGAGGATTAAAAAATGCTTGGGTGCACAGTGATGACATTTTTGTTTATGGTTTGAATCCTAGAACTACTAAAAACATGCAACCAAATAGGGAAGCTCTTGAAGAACTCTTTTCGGGCATAATGTCTACTGGAATAGAACATACTAATCCTACTCACGGAACACTTGCGGGAGCTATTGCAGATGAGCGATTGATACCCAATATTTCTAGAATAATCAAGGCATCGCCTGATAACATGATAGGTATTCAGTGTGGATTTGAAACAGGAAGTATAAGATTGATAGGAAAATATGCGGATAGAAAATTATCTCCTTTCAAGCCTTCCGAATGGCACTGGGTTGTCAAAAATGGAATAAAGACATTAAATGAAAACTATTGGGTGCCTGCATTTACACTAATAATGGGATTAGACAATGATGAAACTGATGAAGATAGTTGGGAGACCATAGAGTTAATTCACTCTTTGGAAACAGAACAACCAGATTCAAAGTTTACAACAACTCCATTAACTTTTGTCCCTATCGGATTGCTGGAAAAATCAGACTTTTTTGATATTGGAAATACTATGGATGCGGCAAAATTGGGGGTAATGTACAAGACGTGGCAGCACAATTTCAAATATGGAATTCAAAAGTTTATGCACAAAGTGGGACGAGATAACCCAATTAAGAATGTCTTCTTTGCGGGTCTTGCAAGGACGCTAGGAGGCGTTCCGTTGGGAGCAATGGAAAGATACGCAAGAAAGAGAGGTCCTGAACATGAAAGAGTTATCGAGAAGATAAAGGCCAACTATTGGTAATTTATCAAGCTTTACTAATTTCAGGAATAATCAAATCATTTTTCCCTTGCAATCATATATCGCCAGCATTTTTCAGTGGCCCTGCTGATCCCAATTCTAGGTGTAGAAATAACCGTTTTTGGTTCAATACCATACTCTATGTGCAGGGCTGATCTACGGTCTGCTAGATTAAGACCATTATGTGATCTATTAATATCAAGAGCCCTTGATAATTTGCCAGGGCCATTTGCCACACTGGATTTATCCTTCGCACTACACAAACGAATCATGATATCTATTCCTTCTAGAGGTAACAATGATCTAATTAATACAGCACCGGCTTCACTACTGGCGGCCCGGGCCGTAACATTCATACAATGATACATCCCATAAATAAAATAAACATATGCTTTACCAACATCTCCGAACATTACTGAATTTCTATTGGTTATACCGTTAAATGCATGACTAGCCGGATCGTTTTTTGAACCGTAAGCTTCCGTCTCACATATGATACCTGACAACCGTTTTGGCTTACCAGAACCGTCGTCATATAACCGGACTAATTTCTTACCTAGTAATCCCCTTGCAACAATTGCAGTGGGTCTTAAATAGAATTCAAGATCTGGTTGTGTCATTCGAAATAAAATGAAAATAAATAAAGATAATAATATTTTGATTGCAACAGTTACAAAGATGTTTATTTGAAGATATCATCCTATTAAGAAAATGGCATTAACATAAATACTAAAAATACCAAGCTCTTGATGTGATAAAGTTTAGCAGTTTTAGCCTTTTAAAGAAAAACAAGTGTGAATTTTGTGGAGAAGGTTTCAGGACGCTTGAACAATTAATGCAACATTTTCAAATTAAGCATGATAACAAAACTTACGAATGCAAACAATGCGATATGAAATTTGAAGGCATGGAGACCATGCGTAACCACATTAAGAAGAACCATAGCTACAAAAAATGAATGGGAATGGGCTATTCGCCATTTTTGAACATTAAACAATAAAATATCCTTAATGTACCACCATAGTAAATGAAATGTTTAAAATGTGGCAAAGAATTCGAAGAAAAGGAAATTGAAGATCCATCTTCATCAAAGTATCCATCTTGTAACGACTGCTGGAAAGAATGGACCACTTATGGGGTAATGGTGATTAACGAAATGCATCTAGACATGTCCTTGCCAGAACACAGAAAGGTACTAAAGAAATATGAAAGGGGATTCTTCGGTTTGGATAAGGTTGAGGAAATAAAAAAGAATCCTGAAAATCCAGAACCTTCTAACTGATTATCACTTTGACAAGATCTGGAGGAATTTTTTTCAAAATTTCTCCCCTGTTAGGAATAATGAATAATGCTTCCTTTAGACAAACCAAGAGTTTCTTGCGTTCAACTTCATCAAGTGAATTAAAAATTTTTAGTATCAGATTTCCATCCACCTTATTGAAAAGCTTGACGTCATCTAAAATCAAGAGATAGCTGTGAAGTAGTTTTGTCAGTTCACTGGGATCTATCTCAGAAATAACCTTCATCCAAGTTTTTGTTAGTTCAACCAACTTGTCTTGATTAATCAAGTTCATAGAAGTTAAACTCCTAGCAATAGTGTCTTTTTTTTCCGATTCGGTCATTTCGATCAACTCCTTTACTTTTTTTCTACAAACTGAAACTTTTAGAAAATCTGGAAGATTGGCCATAATAAAAAGTAAGTTTTCAATGTCACCATTGCTTGATTTGTTATCCAAATGAGAAAATCACGATTCAGTTTATCGTCAACATATTTAATTTATTGTCCCAAATTTTTTCAGAATTTGGTCGTAATTAATCCATTTAATTTCAATTTAGAGTTGGCACGCCGGCTCATTAGTTATTGATGTATGATAAAATGGATGCAATTTCGATTAACAAATGGCAAGAATCATCAAGAATCATAATAATAATTTATTGAGATTAAATCTTCTAAAAATGCTCTTATAGTTAGAGTGGTATATTATTATAGAGTTTAGAATTGTCAGAACTGACTGAAATAAAAAGAGTGTTTGAAGGACTTCATACGCTC
>DASVGC010000323.1:0-6424 GCA_036379735.1 Nitrososphaeraceae archaeon | reverse complement strand
CACGTGCAACAACAAGATTTAGAAGTGAACTAAATTTTGGGACTGATCTAATTGGCAAGGAACCTGAATATTATGATGATTTCTATTTTTTTCGAAACAGAATTTTCCAGGGAATAGAAAAGTATTTCACAAAAATTGATCCTGTCGTTTCTGTCAGGAGGACTTTAGAATCTATAGGATTTGATTTTTCAAATATACACTTTGATACGGATGATAGACCAAACAAATATCCGTCACCAATATGCTTTTTTGTAAAAATACCTGATGATATAAGAGTCCTTTACAAGAGCGAAAGTCCTTACTTTAATTTGTCAAGCTGTTATCATGAAACTGGACATGCAATACACGCTTCTTCAATAGACCAGGACTTGAATTATTGGGAAAAATACAAGTTTCCAATGGGTATAGCTGAAATATTTTCGATACTAATTGAAAGTTTGACTCGAAATCCATTGTATTTGAAAGACATTGGAATTACAAATGGTAAAGTATTAAGTGATCTCATCTGGAGAAACAAATTCATGGAGTTATTTTTTGTCGTTTTTTATGCAGCAAATTCATTAATGAAAATGGAATACTGGAATAGAAACCTTTCAATTTACGAGGCAAGTAGACTTTATGAAAAGCTAATTAAAAAGTATATGGGACTTGAAGTACCTGGAGAATATTGGATGTTGCATCATATTCTTCCAGAGGCAATAATGTATGTACCCAGTTACATGATAGCAGCAATCCGGGCTGCAGAATTAGAAAAATACTTGTGCAACAAGTTCAGTGATAAGTGGTGGAATGAACCTTCTGCTGGTCAGGAACTTAGAGAAATAATGGCAAAAGGAGAGAGGATAAATTTAGAGGAATTTTCCAAGCTTGATCAGAATATATTCATGAAAGAGATATGTTCTAGTTAATTCCAGTGAGATAAGAGAAGGAGAGCAGGAGAATAATTTTTGGTCGGAACTTCCAAGAAGGCTGTTTATGCTGCGTTATTTGGTAATTTAGCAATAGCAATTGCAAAACTAATTGCAGCATTACTAACTAATAGTAGCGCAATGTGGTCAGAAACATATCACTCATTTTCTGACACTTTTAACCAACTACTACTGCTGATCGGAATCAAGACAAGTTCGAGAATACCAACTGAGAGACATCCATTCGGATATGGGAAGGAACAATTTTTCTGGTCATTTATTGTAGCAACCTTATTGTTTGGTATTTCTGGTATCCTATCTTTTGAGAATGGATTTACTTCCTTGTACGACCCTGTGCATCAAATTGCAAATACGAATATCAGCTATGTAATTCTCTTAATATCTGCCATTTTTGAAGGAAATGCACTTCGTATTGCCTTCAATCTATTTAAGGGCACAATAGAAGCGAGGGGCGAAAAGGTAAATCTACATACATTATTTAAGGAGTTTCAAGAAAGTAAAGATCCTACCGTTCTTACTGTCATGGTTGAAGATTCAGCTGCGTTACTTGGAATAGCAATAGCAGCAATTGGAATTTATTTGTCAGATGTTACCAACAATATGATTTATGATGCACTAGCTTCTATTTCGATAGGAGCTGTACTTATGTTATTTGCGTTCTTTTTAGCAAAAGAAAATAGAGCTCTTCTAATTGGCGAAGCAATGTCGAAAAAAGATCATACAAAGATAATAGAATCTGTATTAAAGATTCAAGAGGTAAACAGAGTGATTACACTGAGAACGATGCATTTTGGTCCTAATGACGTCCTTGTTGCGATGGAGGTAAGTCTAGTAGATAACATTAACACAGATCAAATAGAACAAGTAATAGACACTATAGAAGATAAGATCAAATCCGTAATCGATGTAAAGACATCATCCAAGATTTATGTGGAAGTGGAAAGTGATAGTTGTCCGGTTGACACTAAGAAAACGAACGATCGCAAGAAGCATGACGGAAAAACATAGGATTATCATTGCACCTTCTGCACTAAGTTGTGATGAAATTATTTACCTTTGCTGACTAAATGCACTATCTCGTTTTCAACTGAATTTATCGAATTCGGAGAGGAGTTTTTTGGCTCGCGCATTCTATCATGTTTGTGTGATACATCCTCCACTCTCTGACACAAATTGCAAACCCATGAAACATGTTCTTTGCATTGATTGCACATCAGGATTGGCACTAGAGTCTTTCCACACGACCTACATGATTCCTTGTTAAACATGGTACTTTTCCCTTTTTGTAATTATTATATCATATCTGGATCTAGCATATAAATTCTACACTCTAAATTAGTGTATTTTTATAATTGTGGCTAGATTATTGAAATTATCACATCAAAGAGATGAGGGATAGTGCCCTTTCGGGCTGGTAGCCTATTCTTTATCTACGAATTCATCAGATGTAGGTGGCTCAGGGTTCAGTCCTTTTCTCTTACGCGTATCATTGACAAGAGTTTTGAATATAGATTGCGGTACAACTTGCCAAGTCTTAAAATAAGTATTCCATAATGCTTTTCCAGCTGTTCCACCTCGCATTACTTCGGACAAGTCAAAAGTCTCCGATGCAGGTACTTCACCTTGTATAATGCTAATAACTCCCTTTTGTTCAACGTTCAATAGTTTTCCTCGTTTCCCCGATAAAATCCCAGCAACTGTACCAATTTGTTCCTGAGGACATTTTATCTCCATACCAAGAATGGGTTCCAATAGGGCTGGATCTGCTAAAAGCATGGACCCTAACATCGCTCGTCTTGTCGCTGGCATTAACTGTGCAAGGCCACGGTGGGCAGGATCTTCATGGGGGACAAAATGATGTAAGACAAATTTCACTCCACGAACGGTCTCATGAGCAAGAGGACCGGAGTGTATAACATCATCAAAACCAGATCTTATAGAATCCATCGATTCTTGAATAAATTGTACACCTTTTGTTTGATCAAGGAGAATATTACCACTAACATCAACGGCAGCTACGCTCTTTGCTTCATCTGCACTCCAACCTTTTTCTCTTAATATTTTAGCCATTTGTTTTCGATCTAGATCTTCATGGATATGTCCATTCTTGATTAATTCAATAATTTCTTCTCCAAGAGGTTCGATTTTCATGAAAATTTTGTTGTGCTTATTTGGAGATTTACTCATGATTGGTCCAGCACTATTACGAATAGTTTCACGGTAATTGATAAGAGGTTGAGTCGTAGTAATTTCTAGACCTGTTTCCAGTATGAGAGAGGTAGCAATCTCAAGGTGTAATACACCCATTCCGGAAAGTAATGTTTCTCCAGTCTCTTCATTAATTTTTACTATAAGGTTTGGATCCTCGACTGTTATCCTCCTTAGTGCTTCAACTAATTTAGGTAAATCTTTTGGATGTTTTGGTTCTATTGCAATAGTAACAACAGGTTCAGAGACATACTTGATTGATTCGAATGCAGGCACATTTTTAACGGATGAAAATGTCTCGCCTGCAATTGCATGATCGATACCTAGCAATGCCGGTATATTTCCTGCAGGAAGCATATTTACTACTTCACGAGTGTTACCCATGTAGATATTTACTGATTGAACTTTCCCCATCCTTTTGCCGTCAATAAGATAAACCTCATCTCCATCCTTAATGGTTCCAGAGAATAGTCTGCCGGTTGCTATTCTACCAGCCTGTGGATCCACATTAATCGTTGTAACCATCATTAGAATTGGTCCTTTATCATCACACGATACAAGTGACTTTCCAATGTCAGAATCAAGGTCTCCTGGCCAAATCTTTGGTATTCTGTATCTCTGCGCTACGTGAGGAGGTGGATGATGTTGCACGACCATTCCAAGCACTGCTTCATGCAATGGCGCCTTCTCCGATAGTGCCTTTATCAGAGCCTGATCGTCTGAGTTGTATGCGTCATATACGTCCTTAAAGCCAACCCCATTCCTCTGTGCAATATTGTAATTAAATCCCCATCTATCCTTTGCAGAGCCAAATGCTACACTATTTCCCTGAATACTTACCTTCCATTTTTCCTTAAGTTCGGGTTCAGCATAAATATCAACCAGCTTGTTGAATTCTGCAATAATATTTGAAAGCCATTTCTGCATTGCAGGCGCATCTAGTCTTAATTCTTTGACTAGTCTATCTATCTTGTTTATATATAGAACAGGTCTCACTCGTTCTTCAAGTGCTTGTCTTGTAACAGTTTCTGTCTGGGTCATGATTCCTTCCACTGAATCTGATACTACAACTACTCCATCAATGGCCCTAAGTGCTCTAGTTACCCTACCGGTAAAATCGATGTGGCCGGGAGTATCGATCATGTTAATGACATATTCCTTGCCTTCGATTTCGTAGTACAAAGTTACGTTGGCCCCTCTAATTGTCATTTGTCTGTTTTGCTCTAATTTCATTGAATCAAGTGCTAGTGCCTGACCTGCAACTGAAGGAGAAATAATCCCCGAAGCAGCCAATAAACTGTCACTCATCGTAGTCTTGCCATGGTCTACGTGAGCAATTACACCGAAATTACGAATTTGATCCTTATTTCCTATAATTCTCAAGATATCCTGTGTGGACTTGAATTTTGGCATCTTACAAACGACAAAAAATCTATCCAGGATTATTAAATCTTCCTTATCTTACTAAGGAACTAGATCAAATTCAAGTTCATTTACAATCATGCCTAGTCACGCACAAATGACAACTCGTGGCGCAGTAGCCATTCCTCCCACCATTTTCTCACCAGTAGGCCTCTAATACTGTAAAATAGAAATATCGTCAGAATACTCACTTTTTTATGAAACGAGTGACACTAGGGCACACCCCTGATGCGGATGATGCTTTTATGTTCTATGGGATTGCTTCAGGGAATGTTAATTCGTCTAGTTTTGAAATAAAACATGTTATTGAAGATATTGAGAAATTAAACAAACGAGCAATTGACCATGATTTAGATATCACTGCAATTTCGGCTCACGCATATGCTTTCATTAAGGATTACGTCATTTTGAATAGCGGTGGAAGTTTTGGAATTAATTATGGTCCCATAGTAATTTCGAAAAAAAGCGTTGAAGTTAAAGATTTGAACAAATGCAAGATAGCGATTCCAGGTAAAATGACGTCGGCAAACCTTCTGCTAAATCTAGCCATAGGAAAATTTGCTGAAAGTGAATCTATTTTTAGCGAAATACCAAAACATGTCTCTTCTGGATTGGTGGATGCAGGTCTGGTTATTCATGAAGCACAGATTTCACTAGGAGATGAATTCCAAAAGATTCTGGATCTTGGGAAATGGTGGCATGATACTACAAACGGAATGCCTGTTCCACTGGGAATTAATGTGATAAGTAAACGGTCATTTACAGTTCAAGAAATTATCGAGTTTGATGAACTTTTTAGGGATTCGATAAAGTATGGATTAGAACATTTGGAGGATGCGATAGAATATTCGATGCAATTTGGCAGAGGTAATCCCAAATCATTGATTGAAAAATTTGTCAAGATGTATGTGAATGACCTTACTATCGACATGGGAGAGGAGGGAAAGAATTCTATAATAACTCTACTTCAGAAAGCAAGGAGTAATAACATTCTTTCATTCAATGACTTACTATTCATAGATAGTAACGGTAAGAAAATCCAAAATTACAGCTAGGAATTAAAAATCATACTGCCGGTTTTAAGATATTGAAAAATGTATCTCTTTGTAGAGGATTATATTTCGCATCTTTAATCAATGATATTAATTCTTGAATCGAAGTTCCTGTAGTTTTGCCTGCTGCTTTGAAAATTTCTTCAGAGAATGCGGTACCAACAAGATCGCTTCCACCATATGATAATGCAACTTGAGCCAACTTCTTTCCTAGAGCAACCCAATAAACAGAAATATTTTTCATTGTGTTTGCTAGCATGAGCCGTGATAGTGCTATAACTTTCAGATCGTATATTGAAGAGCTTTCTTTTTCAATTAGTCCCTTCTGTTCAAGTTCCGTATTGTCAAGACTAAATTTCAAAGGAATAAAAGTAATAAAACCTCCAGTTTTCTTTTGCAAATCTCGAACTCTAATCAAATGATCAATGATATGTTGTGGCTCTTCAATATGACCAAAAAGCATTGTGCAATTTGATCTTAATCCCATCTCATGCGCGATTCCAGCTGTCTTAAGCCACTCCTCTCCGGAACATTTGCCTCTCACAATAATATCCCTGACGTCTTTGCTGAATATCTCTGCTCCTCCTCCGGGTAATGCATCGAGTCCTGCATCTTTTAGCCTCGAAAGTACCTCCTTAACTGAATTCTTGGTAATACGAGAAATAAAATGTATTTCAGCCGGGGTGAGGGCTTTTATGGTTACTGATGGAAATTCCTTCTTGATTTCACTTACCATTTTTTCGTAATAGTCAAGTCCCAATTTGGGATGAAATCCGCCAACTATATGAAGCTCTGTTGCTTTCATCTGCTCTA
>DASVGC010000322.1:0-5182 GCA_036379735.1 Nitrososphaeraceae archaeon | reverse complement strand
ACCAGAATTATTGGCTGTTTTGGTGGGTCTTACCCAGCAATACTTGTCTAAGAGATTGGAGCGTCATGAGACTGAAACAAAGGGGATAGTACTGGAAGTAAATGATGAAATTGGATTAGGTCCATCTGCAAATATTATCTTACTTGATGGGACATTGAAGCAGGGAGATAAAATTGTTGTTGGCAAAAAAGACAGCGTTACCACTACTAAGATTAAGGCATTGTTGTTACCAAAACCCCTTGATGAGATGAGGGACCCGAGAGATAAATTTAGGCACGTTGACAAGGTCGTTGCAGCTGCCGGGCTAAAAATAACTTCACCAGACCTTGATGGGGTACTTGCTGGAAGCCCTCTTTATGTTGTGAAAAATCAGGATGATGAAGAAAAACTGAGAGCAAGTGTTGACTCTGAAATAAGATCGGCAATAATTCAGACAGAGTCAAACGGTGTTATACTAAGATGCGACACAATAGGATCTATAGAAGCAATCACGGAGCTTTTGAAAAAAGAAAATATTTCAATTAGGGCTGCAGATTTGGGCAATATTACACGTAGAGATGTTCTCTCTGCATCTGCGGTCAGGGAAAAAGATCGTTACCTAGGCGTAGTACTAGGGTTTAATGTAAAGGTTCTAGAGGATGCGGAGAAAGAAGCCACTGAAAGGAAAATAAAAATCTTCAACGAAAAAATTATCTATAATTTAGTCAGGAGCTACTCTGAATGGGTAGATTACGAAAAAGTCCACGCAGACTCTATTATTTTCAATGAAATACCACCGATATGCAAATTTCAGTTCATGAAAGGTTATGTTTTTAGAAGAAACAGCCCTGCAGTATTTGGAGCTGAGATACTGGTCGGCAAATTGAGACAAAAAGTTTCAGTAATTAGCGAAGATGGTAAGAAAATTGGGGTAGTACATCAAATACAAAATGAAGGTAAAAACCTGGATATTGCCGATAAAGGAATGCAGGTAGCACTTTCCATAAAGGGACCAACAATTGGAAGACAGATAAATGAAGGTGATGTTTTTTATACTGATCTTAATAGTAGAGAAGCAAGATTATTGCTTGAAAGGTTTCCAGAAAGACTGAATGACGAAGAACAAGAAATATTTAATTTCATTTTAGCAAAAAAGCGTCAATCTGATCCTGCTTTTGGATATTTGTAAATAAATCTAGAAATGAAATATTGTTACTGATACTTTTCTAGTAACCCTTCAAGGCCCTTCTCTCCAACTGCGCCGACTGCTTTTTCGACTAACTTGCCATTCATAAATACAATGAATGTAGGAATTGCATAGACATCAAATCTCATTGCCACTCCCTGGTTGTCATCTACATTTAGTCTACCAAAGACAACTTTCTCTTCATATTTTTTGGCAAGTTTATCAAATATTGGAAGCATGAATTGACATGGTCCACACCATGTTGCCCAAAAATCTACCAGTACTGGTTTATTGCCTCCTATTACTTCATCAAAGTTTTTTTCAGACAATTCAACAAGTGTAGGCTTATTAGATTCAGAACTCATATTGTTACAATTTATCCTCTTAATTGATATTTAAATCTTGTAAGTCAATACTAAAATCTCTGACACATTGTATGCTAAGATATTCTAAAAAATAGAAGCTCAATTTGAGGACCCATTGTCATGTCAAAGATCAAGTATGAACCGTACTTTATTCAAACCGCTTTCTTGCAAAATTTCCATTTCATGGTATGTGATGGCCTTTATTTCAGTTTTATATCCGTGTTTTGATATATCTGTTGACTCCGTCATTGCATATCCTGTCAAGTGATATTTTGAATCAAGCTTGGAAATTTTCAAGTCAAAGTCGGAAGCGACTTTGTTGTCTATTGCAATTAGCAAAATTATTCTGTCCAACCAGTTGAATAATAGTTCCGAGTAGTCATGCCCCTCTACATTTAATTCAAATTTCTTTTTTCCACTAATGTCATTAATTTCGAACATAACGTTGATCGTTCCTTTGGCTGCATACGAAAATGCTTCTTCCATACTGTCACCGTACGCTTCAATATATGCATCTGTGACGTGGTCAAGATACTTGTATCCTCCAGCCAATAAAGTGTGTTTTTCATCTGCTTTATTATAACTAATCGCAAAATCTAAATGATGACGCACAATCTTCTTTCATTGTGAAGTTAGACCTTCCACGTGGAATGAGGGATTTGCAATACGAGGAGTTAGAAAACATATCTCATGTGAGAGATAAATTTGTAGAAACTGCGGAAATCTTTGATTTTAGACATATAGAACCTTCAACTCTTGAATTACTATCTACTCTTGAAGCTAAAAGTGGGCCTTCAATAATAGACGAAACGTACAGTTTTACTGATAAAGGAGGACGAAATGTTGCATTACGTTTTGACCTCACCATAGGATTATCAAGATTTGTTTCCATGCGTAGAGATCTAAAACTCCCAGCCAAGTTATCATCATTTGGTGGTGTCTGGCGTTATGACGAACCGCAGTTAGGAAGGTACAGATACTTTCATCAGTGGGATATCGAAATATTCGGGTCTCAGGAGGTAGATGCAGACGCAGAAATCATAGAATTTGTTTCGTTCTTTTTGAATAGGTTGGGTATTGATTTTGTTATTGCAATCAATGATAGATCGATTCTAGAAGAATATTTGACAAGATCACTTGGAATTGCAGATAATAATATCGTAAATGAAATGATGAGGGCGATAGATAAGCTTACCAAAAAGAGCACAGAGCAGATCATTGGTGAATATAAGGATAGACTTGATCCAGATAATTTGCGGAAATTTATTAATTTTGTTTCATTTAGCGGCGAACCTGAGAAAGTATTAAGAGAAAGCAAGGTGGGCGAATTTGATTCATCAAAAATCCTTGTTGAACTTTTGGATTCCTTGAAAACAAGACAGGTAAGTAACTTGATGGTAGATTTCAGAATAGTACGTGGTCTTGATTATTATTCTGGTATTGTATTTGAAGCAAAAGATAAAGCATCTCAGATCGGATCGCTTGTGGGTGGAGGTAGGTATGATAGGTTGACAGAGGCCTTTGGTAGAAAGGATTTGTTTGCCACTGGTGCAGCCGGTGGTGTCGAAAGAATACTTACAGCTATCAAAGATAAATCAAGCAAAAAAGTCCGAATGCCACTAATTTATGTCGCGTACAACTCCGAACAGGAAAAGATTTTGGCAATCGAAGTTGCGTCAAAATTAAGGAATTTAGGGTACTCCACTGATTACGATCTAAATGGAAGAACGATAAGCAAACAATTTCATGAAGCAGCTCTGAAAAAAGCAGCAGCCATAATCATGACAAATCTGGACGAATACAAGAAAGGAATCGTTACTGTAAAAACGGAATCGAAGGAACAGAAGCAGAAAATTAATGAAATTGACAAGTATTTGGATCAGATAATCTAGACTTTAGAGATATTTGAAACTGAGTTAATTCTTGTCTAGATTTTAATCATCTTGATGTTCTTCATCTTTATCATGCCATTTGGTTTCTTGTCATAAACGAGTCTTACAACCAAGTCTGGTGGATCATAACTGACATACAAATCGTCTTTCTCAAGTACTTGAATATCATGGCCCAACGTTATCTGAGATTCTTGTATACCGTTTTCTATCAATTTTTTTTTGGCCGCATGTGCTATGCCATCATCTGACGTATTGGTAGTAAGGAGCACCTTGCCAGTACAGTTTAGGCTCATCTGATTTGCAAGAATATCTTCTCTCAATTAAACTGTATCTTAACTTGTCCCTTTTACAAATTTCATCTTGTGCAAAAAAAGAATAATATATTTACTGCTGCATATAGAGGTCATAAAGGTTAATGGATGGAGAGATGGATGAATGGATGAGGTTGCAATAATTATTTGACAGATCACATTTCTCATGATATGCTTATTATAGGCACAGGTCTGGCAGGTCTGCGCGCTGCCATATCTGCTGCCACTACAAACGGCAAGTTAGACATAGGAGTAATTTCAAAGGTCCAGGTTATGAGGTCACATTCAGTGTCTGCAGAAGGGGGAACAGCGGCCGTACTATTTTCGGATGAAGGAGATAACATAGAATCCCACATTTATGATACCATACGCGGTAGTGATTTCATGTGCGATCAAGACGTTGCTGAAAAACTGGCCCATGAAATACCAAATGAAATTTACCAAATGGATAAGTGGGGAATGCCCTGGTCTAGGAGGGACGATGGCAGGATTGATCAGAGAAAATTTGGAGGCTACTCATTTCCAAGAGCCACATATGCGCAAGACAAGGTCGGATTTTATGAAATGCAGACACTGTATGATACATGTTTAAAATACGATAACATCCACTTTTACAATGAATGGTTTTGTACATCAATACTTGATGATGGTAACAATAATTTTGCTGGTGTTACAGCAATAGAGATGAAAAGTGGAAACTTTAATATTTTTGATTCTAATTCTGGAATTATCGCTACCGGTGGCGCTGGAAGACTTTATAGTTTTTCGACTTATGCATACTCCTCTACCCCAGATGGTCTGGATATGGGGTACAGAGCAGGGCTTGCCCTAAAAGACATGGAGTTTGTTCAATTTCACCCTACTGGAATTCTTCCTTCAGGTATTCTAATAACAGAGGGAGCTAGAGGAGAAGGAGGATATTTGATAAACAACTTGGGCGAGAGATTCATGAAAACTTATGCACCAGAAAAATTAGAGCTGGCACCCCGAGATGTTGTTTCCAGATCAATGATAAAGGAAATTGATAATGGCAGGGGATTTATACACGAAACAGGGGTACCTTGTCTAAAGTTAGATCTCACTCATTTGGGTGAAGAGAGAATAAAAGAAAAGTTAGCTGGAATCAGAGAGATTGGAATCAAATTTTCGGGCGTCGACATAATAAGTGAACCCATAGAAATTAGACCCGTTTGCCACTATATGATGGGCGGAATTCACACCAACATCGATGGTCAAACAGAGATGAATGGTTTGTGGTCTGCAGGAGAAGCATCCTGCAATAGCCTTCATGGAGCAAACAGGCTGGGGGCAAACTCTACTTCAGAATGTCTGGTATGGGGAAGCATAACGGGTAGATTGGCCGCTCAATATGCAGAAAAGAAGAAAGAAAAGGGTACAGCCATAACCAATAGTCAAAACCAAGTTCAAACAGAAGAAAAGAGGATTTTT
>DASVGC010000321.1:0-3142 GCA_036379735.1 Nitrososphaeraceae archaeon | reverse complement strand
AATGGGTTGAGTTTAGAATTTCCAGAAATTTTGCTGGATCAGTTTTTGATTTTTTTATAAATACTATTGATTCTGCCAATGAGATCGCTATTAACGCAATGTTAAGATTGAGTCCGAGCTTTATGAAGTTCGCAGCACCATCTTTATTGCCTAAGTTAAATAATTTCTTACTATAACTTGTTAGAATTCTTCTAGATTTTTCAACTATTTTCTTATTACCAGAAACAATAGATATTACATCCCCTTTCATGGTGGGATCTGGTCCGCCCATTATAGGAGCTTGGATTATTGAGCAACCTTTCTTTTTCATCAGATTGGCACAGTAAATGGAATCTTGTGGCAATACTGTGCTGGTGTCAACTACTAATAACTTTGAATTCTTACTATTAATCAATCCATTTTCACCAAACAAAATTTCTTTTACTGCATAGCCATCTGTCAAACTCATAATTACAAAATTGCATTTTCTGCCCAGTTCTGAGGGATGCTCAGTTTGAATTGCACCCATTTTTACCAGTGCCTTGGCCCTTCCCCCGGTCCTATTATACAAGAATACTTGAAACCCTCTTTGTATCAGTCTATGAGCAATTGCAGATCCCATCATTCCAGTTCCAATTACACCAATTTTCATAAGATGATCTCAAAGCACTCTAAATTTAAGATTTTTCAATATATTTACATCTTCATTGCATATATAAAAAACTGATATAATTCAAACGTATTAGTATGAAATTCATTAATCTTATATTTGGTAACAGGTGCCATGTAAACGTGGATACAACAAAATAATATCGATTTACGTAAGATATTGAATAAGCTCACTTTGACGTCTCTCCGTAGCATATTGATTAGTTTTGCATTAGTTAGGAAGTTGGCAGTGCATATGAATATTAATGCTTTGTTGATTTATTATCTAATATATGGATAACACCGTTGTAACAGTCAATCCTGCCAACGATCGGGTGATACATGAATTTGAAAATATGACAAACGAACAAGTTACCAAGATTGTAGATAAATCAAGAATAGCATTTAGAGAATGGAAAGGCGATATTCGTAAAAGATCAATGATATTGCTCCGTTTAGGTGAGCAATTACGAAAAGATAAAGAAAGACTAGCTAGAATCGCATCTGAAGAGATGGGAAAACCCATCAAGGAATCTCGTTCAGAGATAGAAAAATGTGCCTGGGCTGTTGAATTTTACTCATATAATGGAGATATCCTTCTCAACAATGAATCACTAAACAGTGATGCCAATAAGACAATGATAACCTTCCAACCTTTGGGCGTTATTGGAAGTATTATGCCTTGGAATTTTCCATATTGGCAGGCACTGCGCTTTGCAGCACCCTCATTGATGGCTGGAAATACAATTGTTTTGAAACCTGCCAGTGCAACGATGCAGTGTGGAATAGAAATTGAAAAAACCATTTCAAAAAGTGGGGCTGAAGATGGTGTATTTAGTACTATTATTGGTAATTCAAAGATTGCAGAAATGCTCATTGATTCAAACATTGACGGGGTTACTTTTACTGGAAGTATTGAAATCGGCGCCAAAGTGGCCCAACGTGCAACATCACGACTAAAAAAATGTGTTTTAGAGCTTGGTGGCAGCGATCCTTTTATTGTTCTGGAAGACGCGGATATCGAGAAAGCCGCGTCTGGAGCAATCAAAGGTAGATTTCTCAATTGCGGTCAAAGCTGTGTTGCTTCAAAAAGATTCATTGTTTCAAAGAAAATTGCGAATGAATTTATAGAATCTTTCGTTCAAAAAGCAGAAAAACTCAATGTCGGAGATCCATTGTCAGATAGCACTGATATAGGACCATTATCTAGCATGAAAAGTCTGGACAATATTGATTCAATGGTAAAAGATGCAATAAGCCTTGGTGGAGAGTTACTAACCGGGGGCCAGAGAATAGGGAGCACGGGGGCTTTCTATAAACCCACAGTAATAAAAAATGTCAATTCAAAAATGCGAGTATCAAGAGAGGAGACTTTCGGTCCTGTAGCCCCAATAATGGTTGTTGCAGATGAAGCTGAAGCAATAAACGCAGCAAACAATTCTGATTTTGGACTTGGCGGCAGCATTTGGACCCGTGATTTGGAAAAGGCACAGAAATTATCAAGCGAATTGGAGTGTGGTATCGTTACAGTAAACAATATGGTTGCCTCCGATCCTAGAGTTCCTTTTGGAGGTATCAAACATAGTGGATTTGGTAGGGAATTATCCAGATATGGCATGTTGGAATTTGTAAATGTAAAGTCAGTTAGGTTTTATGATAAACTCGTTTATGAGCATCATGTAGAATAATAAATTAAGAATTTTGAAGGGAATTGGAGAGATATAATAATTTAAATCCAGATAACTGTTGAGACGCGGCGTTTACTATACCCGTCTCTGCGGCTACTTTGTCATGTTGAATTACATTTGGTAAAACCATGGCAAATACTGGACAGATAATAATTATTAGATTCATAAACAATTCAACTGCATGATATAGGACTCTGTAGTTGATACGGATTTTTCAAAAGTCTTCATACAGATTAAGCGGTAGAAACTTTCCAATGGCAGAGATGATACCTGAATATTCGAATACTGGATGTATGAAATACTCTAGTAATTAAAACATAAATACATAGGTTACAATTTATTTAGACTCTCATTTTCTTGACAGAATACTTTAATGCAATCTACAAATACTTTATGATGAATGACAGAATATCCAGAACTTGGACTTGCTGGGATGTACAGAATCATAAAGAAATCTGGAGGAGAGAGAATTAGTGAAGATGCGGCTGATCAACTTAGAATGATACTCGAAACAATCGCTACAAAAATTTCAGATCAAGCAGTCGCTTTAGCTACACATGCCGGAAGAAAGACAATCAAAGCGGAAGATATACAACTAGCAGAAAAAAATTTGCTAAACTTAATACATTAGTTTATGAGAAGTATTGTAGTCTCTTGAATTTATCATGTCCGAAGATATTCTAATTGTGGCTTTAACAGGAATGCCTGGAGCTGGTAAAACTACAGTCGCCAACTATCTGTCTCAGAAAGGTATGCCACTGTTAATTATGGGTGACGTAGTACGAGAAGCTGCACAGAATGACGGATTGGAACCCACAAGTGACAAT
>DASVGC010000320.1:0-6310 GCA_036379735.1 Nitrososphaeraceae archaeon | reverse complement strand
TGCACATTGATGAAAGATTGGATAAAGAACAAAATCTAGATCAGAAGGTTGATTCTGTCATGAACAAATTGAAGTGAGGCGTCATTATCGTTTTACAACATGCCCTGATTAACTGATTGGTTGCTGTCTATTTTAGAAATCATTAGTAAAGTTAAGCAATTGTGGAAAGCTTTATTCCAAACGCCTTATTGCTTGGGTGAGAGCACCTACAGATACGACTTGAGGGACCGTGTTCAGAGAGCTTATGGCTACATGTACGATAATCACATAATGGCTCTTCAATGTCACCTACCACATTCACAAAATATTCAGAATAGCCAAGCATATTTCAGCTACTACAACATGACATAATACCATTTCCAGAATCCTTTTCTTGTAAATAAATTATATTTCTAATTACCATTCATGGATATTATTTTTCAAGACTACAGTGTTCCTCTCCTAAAAACTATCAGATTATCAAATATCCTTTTGAAATAGTATCAATATTTTTGATAACTGTATTGGTTGGCTGTTTATTAGAATGTAAGATTAGATTAATTCTGGAACATTTTTAACAAAGTCCGATTTCAAGAAATTAAAATAAAGCTAAATGAAGAGTTGCAAACCGAATCAAATTTAAGTCCAAAGAAATAAGAACAATTGTGTTCAAACGACTGGGAGCAGCTATTCTTTTAGTTGAGGATTTACAAAAGAGTGTAGCCTTCTATAGGGATACTCTTGAACTTAAAATAAAAAACCAGTCAACAGATTGGGTTGAATTTCAAAATGAGGGTCAAGGTGCTGTATTAGCATTGCATCCTGCACGCATCAAACAAAAGGGATTTTCAAATATGCTAGTAGGATTCAACGTCGGTAACTTGGAGTCTGTTTGTAAACGGTTAGAAGAAAAGGGCGTCAAATTCCGTAAGACGATTACCCAGGAATCTTTCGGAAAACATGCAATTATCGAAGATCCAGAAGGTCATCTAATCTCAATTGTTGAAATTCCACCAAAGGATGAATTGGGTCAAATTCCGTATTATCATGGATTTGCTCCCGTAGAGGGCTTGATGTAATGTCAGTATTTTAGCAACACCCCAAAAAAAGACCAATCAATTGTGATATAATAATAATAAGTTTGTTGCAATATTATAGTTAGATGAGTGAATTTGCCTTTTTTCGTTTCAAAAGTGCCAACATGCTAACTGAGGAAGAAGAAAGAAATAGAGACGAGATTGTTAGACTAACAGAAGATGTTCTTGATGCAAAAGGCATAGAATGTGATGCTAAAATCGCCAAGATCTCCGAGGATCAATTGATAGAGATACTTGCAGAAGTAAGAAGGCTGCGAAGGAAAAAGAAAAAGACTTACGGTGATTCAGTAGATATTAATTTGAATGAACAAAGCGAAGATATTGAAGACAGTAGGGAGAAAGTCCTTACATAGATAGAAGGTGATTTGAAAATGGATATGGATAATCTCACAAATCGCTGGCTTGCGACTTTAGGTATAGGTGTATTGATTTTCGGCCTTGCGTTATTTGTTTTGAAAGTTCCTGTACGTACTATGCTCATTTTCTTTGCAATAGGAATACCTGTGGTATTTCTCTGGTTATATGCTGATGAAAAATCTCGCAGAGAAAAGAAGGAAATGGAACAGCTGGGTAAAATACAACAGCAAGGCTGTATTTGCACCGTGTGTAAACATGAGCAGGCAGCCGTGTGTATAGATCAAAAGTGCCCTTGTTGCATTATTATGAAAGGAGATAGCATTATAGGACATTCTATAAATCCTCTTCAATAAATAACTCGAACCTTTTTGAATCATCAACATAGTAAGTAAGAAGTTTTATACTTTGTTACTCTTGAATAATACCTCTCTATTGGAGGATCATCACATGATTTAGAAAGTATAATGAATAGTGTAGAATTTACACTAAAGGTCTCTAAATTAGTAATTAGTTTTGATTTGTACATGATAAAAAGATTTGAATATCATATAGAAATACACAAGGGTCCATAAACAAGAAATAAACAAGATTACAAAAGCTCAGGTTAGGATAATTTCCGGCTATTGTTAGTCCTCAACAAGCCTAGAATATAACTTGTAGGCGAACTGGCCAGTAATTACATACTTATTAGCACAAAATCTGGATGTCTTGCTCTTCAGGATCCAAAATACTCCAATTAACTTCTTTATCAACAAATACTTAAAAATGAATCAAGTTTAAAGTAAGATGTGATTTTGTCCACAGAGGATGAACTATTTCAAAGAGGCTTAATTTTAACAGATGATATTACCAATGATCCAATACTTGATTTCAATTTATATGCTGATGCCATAGTCAACATTGTAAGAAACTCGCCGCCTAAATTTACCATCGGAATTTTTGGGGATTGGGGAACAGGAAAGAGCACTTTGATAAACACTGTAGACAAAGTCCTTCAACTTGATAAAGATTTGATCAGAGTAAGACTCGAAGCATGGCGCTATAAACAGGAACAATTCCCACTGGTTTCATTGTTAAAAAGCATAGCATTTGCGTTACCTGCTGAGAAACAATTTGAAGTATTAAGACAGAAATTGGAAACGAGTGCTATTAATTTTCTCAAGAAAACTCCAGATATTCTTACGTCAATCATATCAAAGTACGCTTCCGAAGAGGATGAAATTTCAAATGAGATGCTTGATACCTTTAAAAAGGAATTAAATTCAAAAATTCAATTAATAGCAGAATTAGATAGAGACACGATATACTTTGATGGCCTGGAGGAAATCAAGAAAGAAATAAGGAATCTTCGTCTAGATAATCCTGCATTCAGGATTATCGTATTTGTAGATGACTTGGATAAATGTTCTCCCAAGAAGGCGTTTGAAATTTTGGAACTAGTAAGAATATTTCATGATATTGAGGGATTTGTTTACATTATTGGAATAAGTCATGATATGATTATCAAGTTAAGCAACATCGAAAATGAAAAAACAAGTATTGAAGGAGAGCATTACATCAAGAAGTTGATTCAAATACCAATCACTTTACCTAGATGGAGTAATCAAGATATTGTTGACCTTATTAATAATTTAATAAAAAAGGGAATGATTCATGATAAGTTTAGAGAAGTAATTGAAAAGAATATAGATTTAATTTCAGTAGCAATAGACAATAATCCCAGAGAAATAAAGAGGTTCTTGAATAGCTTTTTTGTAGCGCATGAGATTTTTTCGGGCAAGAAAAATTTTGAGGCTAAAGAATTGATTTTTTCGGGCAAGAAAAATTTTGAGGCTAAAGAATTACTTGTAATTCAGGCCATTCATTTACGATGGGCCAAGTTTTATAACATATTGGTAAAATCAGATGACTCATTCTTTAAGGGATTAGATAAGTATCTGAAAATGGATGACGAAACACGCTTGAAGAATTTGGATTTGTATGAAGAAAAAAAGGAAGATGGAGATATAAAAGTATGGAAAATGTTACGAGATTTCAAAACTGATTCTGATTTATGGAACTTTCTGAAACAAAATTCAGATACTTTAAGAAACGTAAAGGATTGGAATATCTATCAACATGCTATAGAAACTGCTGTGGAACCAACTAGTATACATAGAAAAACAATAAACTACAAAGCTATAAAGTTACTGCAAAGTGGAAAGATTAATGAATTTAACGATAAAAGGGCCAATGAATTTAAGATTTTATCCATGAGAGAAGCAGATTTGAGGGATGCAGATTTGAGGGATGCAGATTTGATGGGTGCTAATTTAAGTGGAAGTGATATTGATGGCGCGGATTTGATGGGTGCTAATTTAAGTGGCGCGGATTTGATGGGTGCTAATTTAAGTGGCGCAAGATTAGTGGGAACTAATTTAGGAGGTGCTGACTTGGTTGGGGCTCGTCTTTGGGGAGCTAATCTAGTGAGCACTCGTCTTTGGGGAGCTAATCTAAGAGATGCTCATCTGGTAGGTGCAAAGCTAGTTGGCGCTAATTTGGGCGGTGCCAGACTTGTGGGCGCTAATTTGGGCGGTGCCAGATTGGTAGGTGTTGATTTAGGTGGAGCTGATCTTAAGCATACCGAATTAACAAACTCAATAATAATAAATCCAAACTACGAATCATTAACAGTAAATTCCAGCACAGAATTTAACAATGCTACAATTGATGATCCTCAATTTATCGACTATATAACTCAGTATACAAGAAACGTTCCGCAGAAAATTAAGGATAAGAAGAAACTGAGAAGAGAATTGGCAAAGAAAGGAGTAAGTGAAGAGAATATTGAAGATTTGTTGACAATTTCAAGGCTACCCGAAGAATGACTAGATGATCTCTAAATTTAGTATTAGTGACTGATGAAAATGATACGGGATATTGTATCTTAATTGGCTACAGTTACTCTGACTTGTATGTATAGAAGGTATTTAACATCCTATCAATGGTCGGAAGATATTTAGAAAATCTCTCATTATCTGATTTGTAGGTTACCAAATATGCTTTGGCTTCTTCCTTAAACCATATCTGCATTGCTTTTCGCATATTTTGAGTGTTATCAGTTGCCGTAAAGATAATCATATGTGCTGGATGTCCCACAAAAATGGTTTCGACAGATTCCTGTATTTGAAAGTCCGGATATAGATTCTTTAGGGTATTAAGTTGGTTCTGCGTTATGGAAGCAAGTGTGGTATTTGATCCTACTTGTATTACCATAATACCAAGATCTGCTGGACCTACGTCAGAATTACTTTCTTTCGGAGCATGGAAGGTTACAGACTTATCAATGTGCTGAGCTCTTTCCCAATCTTGAGGATATTTCATGCTAAATCCAGTAATAAGATCATCATAAGTAAGAAAGTCTGATTGGCCAAAGGCTTTGTTATTCTCAATATGGCCAATAAATAGAAAAATTGAAAAAATTGCAAAGACTGAAAATGCAATCGACAAACTGGTGCGATTTATGTCATCGAAAATTGATCTCATGTTTTCTAGTACTGATATTTGCATGCACTTAAATATTCTTAACAACTTGTGATGCGATAATTACCAACGCAACAATAATGAAATAAAATACGTTGCGGTAAATTGTTGTTTCTAAGAATCGGTAAATGGTTGACTAATATAGAAATCCCAATTTAGCTAAAAAAGATCTCTTCTAGTTCCATGGATTATCTAGATTTAAGTCTCTTTACCAGTTCTATTCTCGCATTAATGAGATTAATTTGCTCCACTAGCAGCTTCTTGTAACCTTTTAGTAACTTTTCTTCGTCACCATAATTTCTCATTTTTATTTCTGCCATGGTATCTTCAAAACCCTTGATCACACTTTCTACATAGTCACCAAGTGCCTGGATATCTTTTGCATCCCTCTTAGCTCCCACAACGAACGTTTCTTCAGCCTTATCTCTAAATTCTTGAGCTTTTTTGCCAAGGGAAAAAATTACATCCATGAATGAAGTCGTAGCATCTCGTAAGCTGTTTACAATCAAATCATAATCTTCAATCTTGACATTTGAATTTGGTTTCCTAATTTTTTTTTGCGGACTTATTGATCTATTGTTGTCGGCCTTCGGAATTTCTGCGGTTACCTCTTCATTTTGCATATTAGATTCTTTATCTGCAAAGGATTCACTTGACATATCTTCTGGGTTGGTTTCGTCCTTGAAGTTTTTCTTCATAAACTAATAGTACTATTGCAAACCAAATATATAACCGTGAGATGGAGGATTTCGACTCTTTTTCTTCCATCAGTTACGTTTTTTGTCAGAAATGGAGATTAGTTGAACATGATTAACGTGAGAATGGTTTTTTTTCGGATCAGTTATTGTCTTTTAGATTTAAATTATCCTTTTGACTAACTGTTTTCATGTCTGAAGTACAACAAAATACACAACCACAAAGAGATGGACCCCGCGATTCTATATACATAGGTAAGAAACCTCTGATGGCATATGTGACATCTACACTCATTCAACTAGCAAATCAACCAACGGTTACCATAAAGGCCAGAGGCCTAAGCATTGGAAGAGCAGTCGATGTTTCACAAATAATCCTAAAGAGAATGGAAAATGCAGGGTATGCGATCGGTGACGTAAGGATCGGTTCAGAAACACTCCAAGCAGAAGATGGCAGAACAAGGAATGTCTCTACAATAGAAATTGAAGTAAAGAAAGCATAGGAGCTTTCTCCTTACTTTTTGTTATTATATCTATCAAGTTTGATAATTGGAAAAAATTGCAGCGCTTTATCTTGCCCATTTAAATCCAGTTACAAATTCACATGAAAGTATAATTTCTCAACTAGCTAAAGATTATCATGTGTATATTTTTCCAGTG
>DASVGC010000319.1:0-2505 GCA_036379735.1 Nitrososphaeraceae archaeon | reverse complement strand
CCAACACAAGCCATGCTTGATTTATACACTATGATGAGAGAAAAGAAGAAAATAGATGGATTAAAAATTTGCATTTTGGGTGACTTGAAATACGGGAGAACAATTTACTCTCTGTTATACGGACTTTCAAATTACGACGTTGAAATCATTCTAGTTTCTCCACCAACATTGCAAATTAGACAAGAATCCATCTATGGATTGAAAAACAAGTTGAAAATTGTAGAATTGGTTGAGATGAATGAAAAGGTCTTTCGGGACACAGATATCTTGTACGTTACGAGAATTCAAAAAGAAAGGTTTTCAGATCCTCAAGAATATGAAAAGGTTAAGGGGGCATATACAATTGATAGCAACATTTTGAAACGATTCAAGTCTGAAATGGCTATCATGCACCCATTACCTAGGATAGATGAGATATCTCAAGATGTTGATAGTAACCCTAATGCGATTTACTTTAAGCAAGCATCTTATGGTAAAGATCTGAGATCGGCACTTCTCGCTTTGATCCTAAATGAATCTCCTCTCTAGGATTGTTTAATCTTTTTTTCAGTTAGTTGACATATGTGAGCCATTTCTGGTATTTTTCAATCTCACCATGTACTATTTGATAGTAAAGATCTTGTAATTGTGTAGCAATTTTCCCGGGCTTTCCATTGGCAATGATTATTTTATCGATTTCTCCTATAGATTTAATGCCAGCAGCTGTTCCAGTTAAGAATACTTCATCAGCGTAATACAATTCATCCCGTGTTATGTCACAGATCTGAAAGTTAATACCTATGTGGTCTGTAATGGATAATACAGTTGATCGAGTTATCCCTTCCAATGCGCCCGATGCTAATGGAGGTGTAATGAGGTTGTTATCTTTTACCATGAAAATATTTTCGGCAGTTCCTTCCACCACCATTCCATTCATATTCAGCATGATTGCTTCATCAGCCCCAGATTTTATCGCCTCTATTCGCGCTAACGCTGAATTTGCATAATTCGCTGTAGCTTTAGCATGCATAGGTAGGCTTCTTGCATCTATTCTGGTCCAGGAAGAAACAATGACTCTCATCCCTTTGTTTTCTTCAGTTTTGATATGATCTTCCCAATCCCACAGGGCAATGGATGCAGATACTTTATTAGGTAAAGGATTGACTCCCATTTTTCCATATCCATAGTACCATAAGGGTCGTATGTAGCATTCCTTGACATTATTAACTCTGACAGTTTCAACAATCGCATCAGCAATTTCTTTCTCCGAAAGTTGTAAAGTCATATGATACATTTTGCAACTGTTAACAAGTCTTCTGACATGGTCCTCTAATCGAAAGATAGCTGGACCATTTTTTGTATCATAGCAGCGGATCCCTTCAAACACTGCGGTCCCGTAATGCATCGCGTGTGTCAGAATGTGAATCTTCGCATTGTTCCACTCAACGAACTTTCCATCCATCCAGATTTTACCTTTATCGTTCATTAAATTTCATCCAGATCAATTCTGTTTCTCTTGTCGTGAATTGCCCTTATTGCATCAGCCACTTTGGAATCATCCACAATAATTAGGATACGTGAAGTCTCTTCTTGCGCATCCAAATTCAAAATATTAATTCCGTGCTCACCTACTGTACTGCTAGTAGTTGAAGCAATCTTGGGCATTTTCCACATATTGTCACCTATCAGAGTAACAACACCTCTATCATACACTATCTCTGTCTTGGGATAATATGCCTTGAAGTGATGTTCGTTCCGTCGAACATAGTCACCATCAAGGAATAAAATCCTAGTGATTTCAGTTCCCTCTTTCTTAAACGGAGATAATTTGAGAAAATCATGATATTGCTTGTAGCTTTCGAGCGATGCCAATAAATGTGAGGCGGCTATAGTCTCCATTCTTACTATGGCACAATTTCTCTTTCCAGTAACAATCTTGACAAGATTGTCTGATTGGTCAGCAGATTTCTTTGATATCGTTGTTGTATTTGACGGATCATTCATGTTTGTAATTACGATAGGTATGTCCATATTGTTATTATCAATTTCCTTAATTGCCAGAGGATCAAGTATTTTCATACCAAACATGCCTGCCAATCTTGCTTCATTGTAAGAAAGAAATTTGATACTATCCAATTGTTGCTTTACTATTTTTGGATCGGCACTCAGTACGGCATTATCTTTTTCGAAATCCAATTCTGCTTTGTATTTTTCGTTTAACAATATAGCAACATCTGCTGCAGATCTATCTGAGCCTCCTCTTTCATAAGTCGTTTCTAGTCCATCACTCGTTTTTCCAATAAAACCCCCTATGGTCACTACACTATTTTTTTCTATTAATTCATAGAAATGTTTTGATTTTTGTCTTGATTCTTCAACTAAAAAATTTGCTGCTTCAAAATTGTCATCAGTAATGATTGGCCATTGTTCAATGTCTACATGTTCACACTTTATTTGCTTGCTTCTTAGTACATAGTCCATTAGATATGACATTGGTACCTCTCCACTATATGCAAGGGTTCTTGA
>DASVGC010000318.1:0-3854 GCA_036379735.1 Nitrososphaeraceae archaeon | reverse complement strand
CCTGCTCGTCGCTTCGTTGAGTTATTTCATATGTACCGTCCGGCAGAGTATTTAGTTTAATCTTGCAATTTCTACATTCATAGTAGTCAATATCATGGTTGTGTACTATGGAACCATTTAACCAAACCATTAGTGTACCGCATTGCGGGCAATTCATTGTCATTATGTTAAATTAATCGATTTCACTAATATTTATTTGAATAGAAGTTTTGAATGGTAATTCATTTGGCTATGCTAGTGCCAAATTTCTCAATAATATTTCCCATGCATCTTGTTGTCTTTTTGAGCAAGTCTATACGAACAAATTCATTTGGAGAATGAATTCTGCTGTACTTGTAAGTACAACCAATGCTTACACACGGACATCCCAGAATATTGTTAAAATACCACATTGGCCCTGTTCCAGCAGAAGAAACACTCTTCACAATTTGTCCATATTCCTCGATGGCGGAAGCTTCGACCAATTTTACAAAGCTATCATTTATCGGTATTCTACAAGCAGGCTCGCCACTCAAAAATTTCAACTCTATATCTTTGAATCCCTTGTTATCAAGGTGTTCTCTTAAAAGTTGGAATTGTTTCTGAGGCATCATATCAGGTACTAGTCTGAAGTCAAGTTTTGCCATTGCAGTACTGGGCAAGACGGTTTTCGAACCCTCGCCAATATATCCTGAGAACAATCCGCTAATATTGGACGTAACACCTCCGACGTTTGCCTTTTTTGTTTCTTCTAGATCATCTTCATTGAATATATGGGTTAATCCATAATTCTTTTTGAAACTTGATATGTCAAATTCCTCACGTCTGATACATTCAAGTTCTTCAGGTGAAAAATCTCGAACATCGTTATTCCAATTCTTGATTTTAATCCTACCATCTTCATCACGAAGGGTTTTAAGCGCATGAACAAGACGCCAGGCAGGGTTTTCAACTAACGCTGCCAAACTGGAATGAAGATCCACGTTTGCACACTTTGCATGTAATTCCACGCAAAGTAACCCTTTCATTCCAAGACTGATAATCGGTCTTTCATGTTCATCTATGTATCCAAATTCCCAAATAGTAGCATCACAGGAGAATTTATCTCGATACTTAATTAGATACTGTTCAAGATGAGAGCTGCCTATCTCCTCTTCTCCTTCAACTAGGAACTTTACATTACAAGGAACATCTCCTGTTTCATTGAGGAAATATTCAACTGCTTTGATACGTGTTATCAATTCGCCTTTATCATCAGAAGAACCTCTTCCATAGATAAAATTCCCCTCAATTTTACCACTAAAAGGATCATCATGCCAAAGCTCGATGGGTTCAGCAGGTTGAACATCGTAATGATTATAAAATAGAATTGTCTTTCCGTTTGGATTACTTTTAGATTTTACTTCCCCATATACTATTGGAGAAACTTGTTCTGAATTACCATCTAATTTTAATAATTCTGAAGATATTCCAGAGTCAGACATGATATCAGAAACTAACTCTGCGCATTTGGTCATAGTCAATTGTTTTTTTGCAGAGACGCTTGGAACCCTAATTAACTGTTGCAGCTGTGACGTGAGTCTTTCAATATCCGAATCAACCCTTGATGCAATTAGTGTCAAATCAGCATAAGAATCAAATGAACATGAAATTAAGTATTCTGTTTAGAAAACCATATACAACAATGCTAAAAAATCACTTAGATTTCTTTATCAATTTGGAAAATTCCTTAATAACGCTACTGTCTAAATGTAAAAAATGAAATATGAAATGATTAACTCCGATGTTTACATACTGAGCGATTCCATCCATGACATCTTCAATGACTCCTACAGTCAATCCACCAGCGATTGATTTTTTGAATTCTGCTTCGGTCATCTTTTGCTTTCCCATCTTCTTCATGATTTTTTTCAGCTGTTCTTGTTCTTGTAATATTAAACACGGTAGTACTATTGAATACTCTATTTTCCTATTTTGGGAATTATAGTTGTTTAGAATGCTTATTTTTCTCTCCATCTCTTCAGGTGACCCAAAATAGAGGTTATATCTGTCTGCATACTTTGCTGCGACCTTTAGTAGATATTTTTCACCAGAACCTCCAACCATAATAGTAGGATACGGTTTCTGTACAGGCTTTGGAAAACTTGTTGCGCTGTTAATAGAATAATATTTGCCCTGGAAGTTTGCAATTTTCTGAGTCCACAATTTTTTTATTATTTGAATTGATTCTTTCAATTGCATTATACGTTCTACATCTGACGAATATTGATAACCATATGCAATGTATTCTTCTTTAAACCATCCTGCTCCTATTCCCAATTCTGCACGTCCATTGGTAATAACGTCTAACGTCGCTACCATTTTTGCAAGAAGAGCCGGATTCCTGTAAGAGTTGCACGTTACTATTTGACCGATTTTCATTTTTCTTAACTCTGTGGATAACGCCGATAACAGGGTAAAACATTCAAAAAAGTTTCCAGTTTTTGGATATCGGTAGTGTGGAATAAAATGGTCATATGCATAAGCAGAATCAAACCCATTTTTCTCTGCTTCAATGGCGATTTCTCGAGAATACTTGAATTGCGCGACGGATGAATTTCCAGTTAAGTCATTTCTCCATCCTTGTGGGATTACAATGCCGAATTTGATTTTTGACAAGATTTACTTGGATAAGAATCTGTACTTTATAATAATATTTAGTCGCTATTATTAAAGTAGATATAGATATATTAAATTCAGTTAATGATATTAATCAGAGAATCATCAAGAATTATTGTTTCGCTTGGAAAGGATCATCACTGGGTGTTTGTCCACCATTAGCTTCATCGTTTCCCTCCTGTCCATTATCTACGACCTGACTCACAATTCGATCCCGTCCATTTTGGTAATTATGCCATTGAATATCTATTTTATTATCTTCATCTGGAATGTAAGTTATTTTACCTGAATTAGGATCAAATTTGTCCAAATGTCCTTCAGTTGGAGGAGTTACTATTTCAAATTGTAGTGGATCTTTGTTCAGATCCATTGCTTGCAAAGTTATGTCAATCTCCTGACTTGAATCCACTGAGATGCTCTTAGTTTCATCTTTCAATGTGTTTTGATTGACCACGTCGGAGTTTACTTCTACAGTAGCCACATTACTCTCAGCTCCATTATCATCAACTGCTTTGAAAGTAAAGCTATCGGTAACGGGATTATCCTTCACTATGAGTTCAGGGCTGTATGGTATTCCTTTGTTGTCTCCTATTTTTTCTGGTGAATCAAATTTAGAACCGTCATCACTTTTTGAGTAGAATATGTAGTTATTACCTGGAGTTGTACCTTCCCATGCTACATGAGTGGTATTTCCATTTATCGTTATCTGGGGGTTGCCTGATCCGCCTGGATCGTTACTCAAATTCTCAACACCGCTGAAACTGGAACCATAATCTACACTTTTTCTCATGAAAATGTCCTGATTGCCGTTTTCGGATTGACCCTGCCATACTACATAAACATTGTTACCTGATGATGACACTTCAGGATTGAATACAGGTGTACGACTTTTTCCACTAAGACTAAGAGGTGATGAAAAGGTTTTTCCACCATCTGAACTACGAGAAAAGAATATGTGTCTATCTTCTTCTTCGCCTGCACTCCAAACCGCGTATCTGTAGTCTGATAGGTTAGCTTCATTGGTAACTTGGTCAAATGCTTGCGGTGCTTGATTTGTTTCGTTATTTTCAGTAATTTCTACACTTACAGTAGCACTATTGCTCTCAGCCCCATTATCGTCACTAACCTTGAATGAAAAACTGTCATTGCCCGTATAGTTCGTTTCTGGAGAAAATGTCACAGTACCTTTTGCTTCATCAAAATTATTCAACGTTGCA
>DASVGC010000317.1:0-3185 GCA_036379735.1 Nitrososphaeraceae archaeon | reverse complement strand
ACAGAAAGTACAACATTCTTTAGAACCGAACAGAAGACTCAAAAGCGAAGTTGTTGAAGGGGATACTAGGGGAACGATTTTGATAATTGATTTGGATCCAAAATCTGAATCGACCACAGAAATAAAGATAGATGCTGATCTAAAATACGGAAAAATTGGAGCAATGCTAGGGATTTTTGCTAAGCGCAAGATAAAAAATGAAATGGACAAGCTCATCGATCAAATATCAAAAAAGTAATATCCAAATCCAAAGTATCTTTGAATATAAAACATAAAGTTAGACTTTGTGCATGATTACGATGGATTTTATGCTGTCGGAGAACTCTCAAAATTTTTACATTCTTTTAATGCAAAAGCTGTCATTGGAAGAATGATTCTGCGGGCTGTATTTCCCTAATGCTCAAATTTTTAAAATCCCAGATCAGATTATCAGACCTGAATGTGGCAGTCGATCCGGAATTAGTGATTATGAAATCCTTATCTTTAGAGCAATCAGCATCAAAAAAATGGGAATCGGGCATTTTTGCGAACCATCCCCCATCGTCCACTAGGTCGGTAACCTTGACCCAATAATTGGTATTTGTGTTATCAATATATGATTCTAATTTCACCTCAGAGTTATCATTGATATTATAAATTACTACTTTCCATCCAATCCATCGGTCAACTAGTGAATTAGTAACCTTTGCAGATTGTCTCTCATCAGTATATCCCCCAACAAACCATAATTCTTTTTTCCATCCCACTTTCCCATTCTCGTATAGTCCTCCCATATAGGCCGTGGCTTCACATGGAATTTCTTGGTTGTGTTTTCCACCTCGAGCATACCAAGTTAGATCGTTTTCTATTACTTTGTTACTACTATTTGCGATAACACCAGCAATCTTTGCATATCCTGTCATTTCAACATTCTTCCAGTTTGTTTCTCCTTCTAATGTCTTGACATTCATTCTAACCACCGGTGTTGATATTCTCCAGGAACCGTCTTCCTGTTTTGTAATATTTGGATTAAAAGTGATTGAAAAATGCTCGTCTTCTTTTGGATTTTCCATATTCATATACCATTCTCTACCATTTTCTTTTGTTGGATAAATCTCTCTAATACCAAATTTGTCGGCTTCTAATGGATTTTGAGTGGATGCAAATACAGAATCTGTTATTGGAGAAAAAATTGATAGTTCAGTCTGCACCAAACAAACCGCAATCCCAATAAACAAACAAGCAGAAAAGACAATAATTTTCATGAATCAATTACCTAGATTTACAAGACAAACTATGATGTCAAGTTTTTTATTTGTTTTTGATAATCTTATTTCACTATCGGGAGTGTCTAATTTGATTCAAAATTTTCAAGTTTTTATCTTGAAACACTAATGGACGATATTTAACTTGATAATAAGTTTAATATCGCTTCTTTGAATTTGTATGATGTCTAATAAACATGTCATATCCGGATACGCAAGATTCAAAAGTTCTCCACATAGGGTTTGATGATACAGACTCTATCGCAGGAAGATGTACTACGAATTTGGCATTCAAGATTGTTTCGAAGTTAAGGAGTGAAAATGGTATTACATTTATTGATTATCCACTTCTGGTACGACTAAATCCGAATATTCCTTGGAAAACAAGAGGAAATGGGGCTGTTTGTCTAAGAATTAAAACGGATCGCTCCGACCAAATGATTGAGTTTCTACTAAAAATTCTTAGAACAGAATCAGATATGCGCAATGGTGCAAATCCGGGTCTGGCAATATTTGAGGGAGATTCAATACCCCTTCCACTGAGACAGTTTAGTAACAGAGCAATGAATGATGTAATTGGTATTGATGAGGCTGAAAAGTTAGCCGTACGATTGTCGATTCAAATTTTCAAATATGGACAGGGATTAGGTATTATAGGTGCAATGGCCTCAATTGGATCTTTACTTGAAGGAGATCACACCTACGAAGCGATAGCATATAGGAAAGATGAGTATGTTGGCTCGCCTAGAAAACTAGACAAATCAACGGTCTCTAAAGTTGACATTAACACATATCCTCTTACCTTCAATTGTTTTGATAAAATTCATGAAAGGGTATTGATTGCTCCCCATGGTCCAGATCCTGTCTTTTGCGGAATAAGAGGAGAAGATCCTCAAACAGTGATTAGTTCACTTCAGAAGGTGATCCCAGTGGAAAAACTTGAAGGATATATGGTATTTAGATCTAATCAAGGTACTAATATGCACCTACAAAATGAATTAGCTCAAAGTGAAATTAGAACACACAGAGCTGGATATATCAGATGTGTGGTAACAAAAAAACCAGTCATAATTCGAGGAGGACATGTTATGTTTGAGGTTTCTGATTTTAGTAACAAACAATATCCAGTAGCAGTCTATGAACCAACTGGCCTGGGCAGTATTGCTTCCAAACTTTTAGAAGGAGATAAGATAGACATTGGAATAGGAGTTAGTATGAATAGCCCCCATAGTTCTAACATACTAAACGTAGAGTATCTATCAATATTGAAAATAACGAAGGAAATAGTAAACATTAATCCACCGTGCGATAAGTGTGGCAAGAGAATGAAGTCTGAAGGAAAAGACAAGGGATTTCAGTGCAAAATTTGTGGAGATAAAAAAGATTCCAAAATATCCATTACTAATCCACGAGACATACATTTGGGAATGTATTTGCCTTATTCAAAGGCACATCGTCACTTGACAAAACCATTGCATAGGTTTGGCATGGAAAAGAATTATCCACATGTTCCAAATATTGTTAAACCACTTCACACTGAATGGTTCAAAAGATTCTGAGAATGCGATAAAGAATTCTTAATTAAAATCATTACTAAAGGACGTAGCGGGGGGTTGATTTGAACCTACGGCCATCAAGTTACACTTTAATGGAAACCGCTCTGCGGGTTATGAGCCCGCCGGGATAACTTAGCCTATTATAACTGGCTTCCCCACCCCGCTACTAGCAGATTGAAAGTGGGCAAATATATCTCTGTCTCTATTGCAAATTACAAAACAGTTTCAAAAAAATTCCTACGAATAGGAAACCAATTGTCGTAGTAGAAAAATGTAAAGATGGATTTATGTTAGTTTCCGGTTTTTTAGTAAATTCATATTCAATTTAGATAGTTAGACTTGCTCAATTATGGATAAATTCAAAGTTATGATTGCCGCAAGAACA
>DASVGC010000316.1:0-5013 GCA_036379735.1 Nitrososphaeraceae archaeon | reverse complement strand
TGGTAGGTCAAAGATAGAATCCAGACCGATGAAATTAGGAAAGGCTGAGATAGATAATTCTAATGGAACTGTAATCCTGCAAAATGCTGAAACAATTAGATTGATTACAAAGGACAATAAACTTGTATCTGTAACTGATTTGAAAGTTGGAGATGAGGTCCTGGCTTATGCAAGATCATCCTCTGGCAGGCATTTTGGTATGCCTGTAGATGAATTTATCTTAGAAAAGTAAGTAAATACAAATCTATACGCATTTGCAAAAGAGCAAAGGTATTACTAATCATAGGCAACCTCACTCAATTTGATCATGAGAGTGTCAAAACATAATTCCGGTTCAATTATTTCTATTTAGTCTTGAGGTAGCTGAATTCAATATGTGTGGGATATGGTATGTTGCCTATTTGGCGATCTTGCAAGATAATTTCAATCAAATTAATTTATCATCAAGTTTATTTTTTTTAAGTATGAGGAATATGGGCTGATTATAGAACGAATTATAATTCCTATGTTACTAGAATTTCAAAATTCCATTATACAAGGTGACTGTAGAAAAGTACTATCTGAATTATCTGCAAATTTTGTGCAACTTACGATAACTTCTCCTCCATATAGAAACGCCATTGACTATGAAGCACATGTTGGTAAAAACGGCTATTATCGTGGCAAAACGAAAAAGGAAACAGGAGAATATCTTGAAGAGATGGTCCAAATCTTTAATGAACATGTATACAGAGTAACTAAAGATGGAGGTTACTGTTGTATAGTAATAGGAAATGAAGTTGTAAATGGAACAATTATCCCGTTACCTCATATGCTATTGTCTAAATTAGTAGAACCTTATGGAAATTGGAATTTACATGAGGAGATCATATGGCACAAAGTTACAGGAGGCACCAATAGATACGGATCATTTGTGATTAATCCATATCCCAAATATTTCAGAGCTAACATTATGCACGAATTCATACTTGTATTGAGAAAAGGAGACGTAAATAGCGGAAGAACAAATAGACATGATATACTTCCCGCAAAGCATGAAGAATTTACAAAAGAAATCGCAAATTCGATTTGGCATATTGCACCTGTTCCTCCAGGACATATCGAACATCCATGTCCATTTCCAGAAGAGATTCCATATCGTCTAATGAAGCTCTATTCTTATGAAGGAGACTTAGTGCTTGATCCTTTCAACGGTAGCGGACAAACGACTAAGGTTGCACATAATTTCGGCAGGCGATACATTGGAATAGATTTGATGAACGAGTACGTCTCATTGGCTAAACTGAGATTAGATAAAGAATCAATACACATAAGGCCTGATGCCTTGATAGCAAAGTGGCAAAAGGTACGCTCACATTATGTCACAAACTAGCAACTCTCATCTTCAAGTTTTACACAAAGCAGAGTCTTTCGTTTTAGCATGTTTGTCTTGTAGGCTCATGACTCAATTGTTTGCATTTGGTTTTAGATCATGCCACCATGTAAGATTCAAGTCTCAATATTCTAACCCTTATAGGTTGATATTGAACCCAACGCTAAATAGTCTGCTTTAGACTATTTTGTTCTCATACTTCAAAACTAGATGTTGTCTACTGTTTTTTAATTAATGCTTAACATGAATTACAGCCTCACCTTTTATAGATTTTCTAAGAGTTGGACAATAGCGAATTGCATCATTCAGAGTATCCCAAACTTATTGTAATATCCATTTTGCCGATATTGTTCCTATCCCTATCCAGTCATATCAATGCCTCTACAGAAAGTAACATTATCAACATCCTATCTCCATCAAACAACAGTCAGGTTCATCTAGGGAATTTAACAATCACTGGAACTGCCGTTTATGACTCAAGCCTACCCTGTTCAGTTTATGCCACATGGAATGATTCACAATCAATACGCTATCCAGCGAATATCATAAACAATGGAAAAAATTACTCTATGTGGAAATTCACTTTTGATCCAGAGTCTCATGAAGTAGTCGCAGGTCCTAACACTCTCAATGCAATTCTATCATGTGTCAACTTACCTTCCGACAATCTAACAACGGTATCTTCGATAAAAGTCAATGGTATTGAAAAATCTGAGAAAGAAAATAATTCATCTAAGATTGGCTCAGAATTTTCAGATTTGGTTCCAACTACTAACCTAAGTAATTCGCAAGAAAAAAGAGATGTTTTCTCAAGCAATAACTTTGAATTGGCAATTCCATTTACAAAGGAAAATGAAACAAAATATGGTTCACCTATCATAAATGAATTTGAAAGAGTCAATAGAACTGATACGAACAGAACAATACAAGTCAATAGAACTATAACAAATGCTGAACCTCCATCAATCCTGGAAATTGAATCAAATCAAAATTCAAATAAACTTTTGTCGTATTCTAATGAAACTCGAATTGTAGGTGATGCAGGACCAGATCAGACAGTTTACGAAGGTTCTTCAGTTATTCTTAATGGAAGTAACAGCAAGAGCAACAACAATGTTATCTTGTCGTATGAATGGAAACAACTTCCCAATCCAAGTATTACAGTAGGAGGTGCAAGTACCATGATATGGTCATTCATGGCTCCCTTTGTATCAATAGATACTACATTAACATTCGAACTAGTTGTTACTGATGATAAAGGAATAACTTCCACAGATGCGGTCAACATCAATGTGAGGAACGGTAATAAATCAGTCATTGAAGAAGAGATGACGAACGAAATTTTGGGAAAGCAAAGTCAGAATAGTAAAAGTGATACTTCATCTGAACCAAGAAACCTCATTATTCAAACTCTAGTAGATGAGAATCCTGTTTCTACAGGTGAAAAACAAGTCATAAAAATAGATCTAATTGATTCGAATTCTGATGATAAAATCAACAATGCTACCATAAGGGGAGAAATATTGGACGCGTCAGATGATACTATCAAAGAATTTTCAGAAAATAATGACAGTGTCGAGATATCATTAGATATACCAGATGATGCGGAAGAAGGCAATTTTGTAATAAGGGTGAATGCTACTGCGCCAGGATACATCTCATCAAATACTGATACAAACTTTAGAGTTCAAAAATGATACTTTTGTGTTAGTGATTACATTTTTCAAATGCTACCATGCATAAATTACAGTCAACTATTGATCGTTCAATTTTAATGGTAACAGTAATTGGTAAGGAACTATCTTAATTAATACCAAGAGCCACTTTCATTATCATAGATTTTATCTAGCATGGCTATCCCAATTTTGCCGTCTATTTTGACTGATAACTACGAATTTTGTCAATTGCATCGCTACTCAATTTCAAAGTATAAGCAGAAGAATCACTGTCAGAAAAGTGCGATAATTCCTCCAAAAACTTTGCCTTGTCTTTGCCCCTTTCATACATGCCGCCAGATTCCTTGATACAAAGTGGAAATTTCTGCATTTTCAACCCATTCAAATTCAAATAGTTTATGAAATTTCGGTATCCATCAAGACTGTACCAGTCAATTCCCCTTTCTTCACAATAGGCTATCCAGACATCAATCGTATTTTGAAAGAATGCCTTGTCCCTCAATTTTTCAAGCATGACTAGTATGATATTTTTTTTAATGTAATATAAAACATCTCAATAATCGTATTAGAAAAATACCTCTCTAAAATAATTTCATATATTAATGCATCATAGAGCCAATGGGCCAGGATGATTGGACTACAGAAGTTCAAATTGTCTATACAGCCACCATTGAACCGCTTTATAGTATGTTTTCATAAATCTAGCAATTTGCTTGTAAAGATGATGGATTATTGGATTATTGGGCTAACAATTCCACCAGTTTGAACTTTTTTATATTTTGTTATGAATGATAGAATTAGGTAATATCTTTACGCGTTCTCTGGTGGGCACACGTTCCACCAGTGTTCATTCGATTTTATTTGATGTCAAAAAAATTGCTTGGGCTTCTAATTCCAATACCAAATTTGATGAAATGTATATCACAATCAATACGCGTCTTGCACAATCAATATGCGTCTTGAGTTTCCACATCCAATATCTTTCCATTACGGTCGAATCCTCCGATGTTTCCAACGTCATATGGGTAACAAATTATTAATGAAACCAATCCAAAAAAGTGATTCAAATCTTCTAGTGATGGACGATTTGATCCACTAGGATGCGAATGAATTGTACCAATATATGATAAATCGAATGGAAGTTCATATACCGGAAAGCCGGAGTAAAATGGTCCGTGAGAAGAAAATGGCGGAATTATTAGACCAGTTATTCGAATCACATTTTTTTCTTTCTTACCTTGCAGGATCAATATTCCCTCATTGGGGTGCCATGATTTTGCATAAGTTATGATACTATCTACAATCTCTTTTGTCAAAACTATTTTTCTCTTTGCTTCAACTGCATCCTTCTTCCTCTTAAAAAGCACAACAATAATCACCAATTTCCCAGTATTAAAATTAACTATTGATGGTTAACTTACATAATCCATAGAAATTATATATAATCAAAGATGAATAGATCCTTTTAGTGACTATGTAGAAATGTAGTGATATATGTTACTCTAGCAAGTAACCATCACTTAATCATTTGTTCTGAAGTTGATCCTAGTCATATTGTATCTTGGAACATTCAAATTTACTTGAAAAAAGTACTTTTTAAAATTCTAATGGAATAAATAATCCAATATCCTTATGGATGAATCTAGAAATATACAATTTGCGTGCGAAGGTTTACTATTGATTATTGTCACAAATCTCGTGAGGAAAAAAAACGAGCTGTTGCATAAGGAACGTTAATCCTTCGAAACACCAAACTCATTGGAAATTGAGGTACACCCAAGTTCACCTATCAAAAAATCAAGTGACTATGTCAAGGATATTTTAATGGGTTTCCAATCACTTTAGGTTACTTGATAATTGTTAAAAATCTTGTCAAGAAATATGCTGATTTCAAAGCGTTAGATGGTCTGAGTTTTGAAGTCAAAGAGAATGAGATATTCGGATTGTTGGGTCCAAACGGGGCTG
>DASVGC010000315.1:0-14121 GCA_036379735.1 Nitrososphaeraceae archaeon | reverse complement strand
AAAGAAAAAATATTTCAGGTTTTTGCAAACTTGCTCAATAATGCCATAAAATTCACAAGCGAGGGCGCTATCAATATAAGTGTAAAGGAGAAAGAAAAATCAAATGAAGCCATTGTTACCATTAAGGATAGCGGTCCGGGTATAGATCCAGATATAATACCACATTTGTTCTCCAAGTTTAAGACAAAATCTGAGAAAGGTCTCGGATTAGGACTATATATTTCAAAGAACATCGTTGAGGCACATCAAGGTAAAATTGAGGCTTTTAACAATCCTAATTCAAAGGGAGCAACATTCATAGTTAAGTTACCTTTAAAAGTATAGATATTTTGCAAATATATTTCATACTATAATTGAGATATATCCTATCAGCATCAATAGAAGGATTATTACTATTAAGATACGAGACTTTAGAAAAAAGGAATACAATGTCACTACAAGTGTTAAATAAAATAGTGAGCCAAAATTTACATGGAAAGTTTAAAACAGGAAGCTTCGAAAGTAATGAATGAAGGTAAAGACAAAAACGCTGAGAGGAACATTTCAAATTGGTCTGATGTTGTCGGCGATATCGTAGATAAGTTGACAGGTAAGGATATGGAAGTTACATACGACTTTGATAATCTAGAAGTTGATATACCAAAGGCAACCGGACCCGAAGGTAAAGAATTAGGTAGCGCAAAATGGAAAATCAATGGCAAGTTCATAATATCTACCCAGCTTCATGACAAAACAAATACAACGGAATAAAATTCTCTGACAAGGTTGTATTTCGTTGTCAGCGAAGATTAACATTGATAAGCACGCATCCTTCGTAGTAGAAAAGATAATCAACATTGTAAAGGCATCCAGCGGCAAACTTAGTATTAAACTCAAAGATAAAACCGCCATTGAACTAGATTTTGGAGGTGATACTGTGACTGTCGATATTGTTGAGCCCAAAATTCTACGTGTGGCCGATCAATTAGAAAGCCATGTCGGATTATTGGAAAAACTCAGGACGGCTAGAAGAGTAAGTGAAATGCTAAATAATGAAGGCCTTAGCATTTCAATATTGCGAAAGGGAAAGAAAGCACTAAGCATCGGAAGAAATGCCACTCCTTCAATAAGTAGTTTGATTACTCGGAGCGATGATATACAAATCGATAGTATAACTCAGGTCGCAAAGTTAGACAGGGATATTAAGAAAGCAAATCAGGATTATAGTTCTTAGGTTGTAGAAACTGTTAATAATTGGCTGGCACCGAATGTCACAAGAACAGGGACCAGCCAATCGGGAGTGGTCACCTACTATCAGAAAATAGATGACTACTCATTTTCATCAAATTTCTATTTAAATATTGGTTTGATGCGTCAATTTGGATAAGCATCTCATTTGTTCGACATAAATTTGCCGATAGAATTGGTGTCGTGTGTACATAATCGATACATAATTCAAAACCATTCATGTTTAAATATCAATTTAAAGTCTCATAAAAAAAGTTTATAAAAAAACATCTCTCATACAGAGTTCCAAAGTTGCGAAAGTACAAAAGTTGGTAGAGGCGTAATAGTCATATCAATTGATAAACGGATTGTTAGCATCATAGACGATGAACTTGACATTACAGAACTCTTTCGAGAAGCCATATGTGGTAGCATCGATGGAATATCAGTTGTTGCTTTTAACGATCCCAAGGTTGCATTAGAGCATTTTGCAGATAATAAGCAGGATTATGCACTTGTTATTTCCGATTTAAGAATGCCAACTTTTAATGGTTTAGAACTACTAAAAAGAATTAAAAGTTCAAATCCTAATGTTAGAACCATTCTGATGAGCGCCTACAATCTCGAATTTGATGAATTATATCAGAGGTATATGGAGGAAGGCATCATAGATTCATCAATTGAAAAGCCCGTAACTATAGATGCTTTATGCCAAAGAGTAAGGGATGAATTTCAAGTTTACCAGTTAAAATTACATTTAATGTAGAATTTAGAACGGTCGATGTACACTTAATTGAATTACTTGTCAATGTTGTTTCCTATTCAAAAGACTAATCAGAGTACTTTCAATTTTATCGAGTTTCACTGGCTTTAAGAGAACCTCTACGTTTTTGGCATGAAAAATTGGATTTTTTGAAATTTCCTTATTTAAATTTTCATAAGCAGTGATGAATAAAATAGGTGCCATTGGAAACTTGTCTAAAATTTGAGAAGCTACATCAATTCCATTTTTGTTACCAGGTAATCTATAGTCAATCAAGTATATCTCAGATCCTGCTTTAACAATGTCTTCAATTCTTAGATCACCATTGAGATACGTTGTTGTAACGTCATGTCCCTTTCCTGAAAGAAAATCTTTATAGAGTATCAAAATGTCTTCCTCATCTTCAACAATCATTATTTTGAAATTCTTCATTTTTCTTTTTCCTTGTAGATGATTGTGTAGAAATTGATGTTATAATGTAAGATAATGATGATCTTAAATCATAATATCTAATTACTACACTGACTATTTAGAACGACATTACTTAAAAACATGTAACTTGTTCAATTCGTACTGGAATAGATAATATAGGATGAATGCCTTATACTAAGTACCCAACTTGGAGGCTCAGATTCAGTATTGATAAAAGATCTGGTAAATCCTACGAATTTTAACATCATCGTAGGAAAACTTGGAGATGTACTAACACGAGCATTGGATCAACCATTAGGTTATGCAATAAACTGGGGAAGAATATGGTCACTATGGCCAGTGCACCTTGAAACTGCTTGCTGTAGCGTGGAATTTGGAGCAGCCTCAGGTCCCAGATATGATGTTGAAAGATTTGGAATAATTGAGGCATTTGGTTCATTGCGACAATGTGACTTGATTGTTGTTCAAGGAACTGTTACACGAAAGATGGCTCCAAGATTAAGGATGGTATATGATCAGATGCCAGATCCAAAATATGTTATCGCTATGGGTGCCTGTGCGATTACAGGAGGACTTTACATTGATTCTTATAATGTGCTACCCGGTGTTGATGGAATAGTACCAGTTGATGTGTATGTACCTGGATGTCCACCAAGACCTGAAACTCTGATTCAAGGATGCATGTTGTTACAAGAAAAAATCAAAAGGTCAAAGATTAGATAAATTTATCAGGTGCATGAAAATATCCTAATCATAGTAACATATATTACGATTCATTAGTCAATTAAATTTTGAATCATTTTGACCCTGTATGAATAATATTTATGCGTCTTTTTTGTATTAGGATTCTTGCTTTGATGTTGAGATCACTTTCAAAAAGAGGATTGGAAATGAAATATTGCCTTGAGCGTAAACAAAACTTTGACGACTATGGTATTAAATGGTATTAAGTCTTAAGTACCAAAATAAAATTAATGGATCATTGCGCATGGAAGACGGATCTGGTAAGGAATGCATTGACTCATTATGCAAACATATTAAATAAATCAGTTTTAGAATTCAATGTCCTCCAAATTAATATTGAATTTGTAAAGGCGAATTTAATAACAGAATCATACTTTGCAGAAGAATTAACTGAATATATAATAAAGAAGGGGACTGTTCTAGACACTAAAAGTGGAAATACTATCTTCCATTATGGTAAGATAAGGAAAACTATTTTGAATGCATTAGAATGTTATGTCGAAGGCCTAAAAAACACAATAAAAATAATGAAACCGAATTCAGCTGATCCCCACTCAGATTTCCATTCGATGGAACAAGAGATTGATATGTGCATGAGTCTAAAAAATGATATTGAGACTTTGTATGGCAATATTACTCCCATTGAAGATAAGTCCTAATTTGAGAAGTTTCTTGCAATACAATACAATACTAAATGTCAGTAATATCTACTCGTCAAAATAAAAATAGGTAATCAACTTTCCAAAACTAATCGAATGTCATATATTTTGCATATGAGAAATCCCAAATCAAAGTGTATTTACCTTCAGTAAACATCAACCAAAGTATGCAGATATGATTTTGAAAGACAGTCCCTCTTCATACGGACCTTTTGAAATTGCTTTTAAAATACCCTGTTTGACTGAATCTAATCGTTTCTTATCTGATATAATATCCTGAGGAATTTCAATCTTGAGTTCCAATCGTAGTAATAGATCTTTAGTTTTAACCAATGATAAACTAATAATACTAATACTTAATATGAGCTTATAGTTTATTACAAGTTAGGAAAGATTAAAATATTTGATATTCCGTGATGAATGAAATTTTCTTAAATTTGATAAAACTAATTAGATATCATGTTTCTATACTAAACGACTATTAGGAGATTTGGACTTTTAAAATAATCAGCTATTGTTTTCCGATCTCAATTATTTGAATGGGTTGTAATTGTAAAACAAAAATATTACAGTTTCCAATGAATATCATGAATAAAAAGTATTACCAATTAGCGCCTGATCTGACTATCTGTAGAATAGTCAATGGTATGTGGCAGGTTGCAGGTGGGCATGGGCATATTGATAATGAACTGGCATTGGGAGATATGCAAAGATATCATGATTCTGGATTAACTACTTGGGACCTCGCTGATATCTATGGTCCTGCAGAGAGTTTTATAGGCGAATTTAGACGCAGATTATCACTAAAAAAAGGGAAAGAGGAGCTGGACAAGATTCAAGCCTTTACCAAATGGGTACCACAACCAAGCAGAATCACACGTTCCATGGCGGATAATAGCATAGAAGCGGCAATGCGTAGAATGGATGTAAGCTCTTTAGACTTGCTTCAATTTCATTGGTGGGATTACAATAATCCATATTACATGGACGCTTTAAAATATTTATCAGATCTGAAGAACAAAGGGAGTATCAAGCATCTCGGGCTAACAAATTTTGATACTGAGCATTTGCAGATAATTACTGAATCAGGTGTGATGGTTGTATCAAACCAGGTACAATTTTCTATAATTGACAGGAGGCCGGAAGTTAAGATGATACCATTTTGCAGAAAACATAATATCAGCTTACTTACTTATGGAACACTTTGTGGAGGATTATTGTCTGAAAAATATTTGGGAAAACCAGAACCATCTATTACTGATCTAAATACATTAAGTTTGCAAAAATACAAAAAAATGATAGACAGTTGGGGGGATTGGAACTTATTTCAAAGGCTTCTGTCGGTCCTGGACAATATCGCAAAGAAACATAATGTAACTATTTCAAATGTAGCTACTGACTACATTCTTTCTAAAGAAACGGTTGCCGGTGTTATTATTGGTGCCAGGCTCGGCATAGCTGATCACATTGATGAAAACAATAATGTTTTTGACTTCACCATAGACGAGTCGGATCGTGAATCTATTGATGAAATAAGTAAGAATGCAAATAACCTTTATGAAATCATCGGAGATTGTGGGGAAGAATACAGATAGATGATCTAATGGTTCCTAATGATTGAAATCAAGTCTAATCTCTTTTTAATGCCACTATAGGTAGAAGCCTTGATGCTTTCAATGCAGGAAACAAACCTGCCAACAAGCTAAGTGCAGTTGAGATTAACCATACCCTCATCATGTCAGCGGTAAGAAAAATGGGAGCTATTTGTGAATTACCCGATCCTCCATCGTTACCACCAAATCCAGCACTCAATACATAAGCACCTACAATCCCACCCAGTATTCCGCATGTTGCCCCAAAAATTCCAATCATCAATGCCTCCGTTAAAAACAACGCAAGTATGTGCCTACCTTTCGCACCTATTGCTTTCATTGTTCCGATTTCTCGTGTCCTTTCAATAACCGAAGTATATAGAGTTGTAATGATTCCCACTGCACCAACAACTAGAGACACTATGGCTATGCTCAAAAGGAACGCACTGATTCCTCCCGTAAACTCTTGCACAGTTTTTATGATTGCCTTTACTGTTGTTATTCCAATATCGTTACCATAGAGTTTTCTAATTTCTTGCTCTATTGCATCCACATAAATTCCCGATCTGGCTACCACAATTAGTGAATCAAATTTTCCTGATTTGTGGAATAGTGCGTTTCCTACTTCGGTGTCGATTACAGCTGAATTATCAATATTTGGATTTCCGGTTTGTTTTATTATTCCTCTTACAACAAAACTTTTTGACTCTTGTTCCCTCTTTCCGGTGGTAGGATCCACAAAAGTGTATGTGGCCTTTACGGTTTGAAATAATTTCAAGAATGGAGCAGGTTCACCAGGGGGGTTTGCCAAATCATTTGAAATGATAATGGCAGATGGATCATTTTGCTGTACAGAAGATCCCTCGACAAATTCTATGGTAGGAGAAAGTACTGTTAGTTTTTGAGGATCCATTGAGAATACTTGATACTCTTTTGAATCTCCCTGAGATTCCAAAATCACTTGAGCTTGATATGATGGAATAACCTCTTCAACAAATGGTAAGGATTTTAATCTATTTTCAACTGCCGCGTTCAATGTAATTTTTGGAGTTGGCGGTGGACCTACAACTGGTCCTCCTCCACCTTGTTGTACTTGGGCAGGATTTATAAAAATGATATTGGCCGCTAGATTACTTAGCTGTTTATTGAAAAAACCACCGAATCCGGCACTGATACCTCCAACTGCTACCATCAAACTACTACCGACCATTACCATAATGATAGTCAATATAGATTTGGTCTTTCTTTCTTTCAAGGCATCAAAAGATAGAATAAAAATTTCTTTAATGTTCATGATACAGGCAACTCACTATTTTTTCTGAAAATTCTCCTTGAAATTGGAATCTTCACCACCCAGAAGTGACTCAATGTCATCAATGTTACCTTTATCATCATCATTACCACTGTCTCCTCCCTTATGTTCTGACCCCACATTCTGACCTCCTATATTTTTATGTGACCTTAATCTTCTTACAACAATTAGGACAATTGCTCCTGCTATGGCTAAGATAATTACAATTAATAATAAATTATTGTTACCAAACAATTCCTGTCCATTGTTGATAGTCGTGATAGGAGAAATAAATTCTACACTGCCATTATTAATAATAGAATAACTGTTTCTCAGGTCATCACTATACGTTACTCTTAATGATACAGGGTATATTCCAGAAGCTGTGTTGTTATTTATTGCCAAGGGAATACTAAATGGAAGAGGAGAATTCTCCTCCAAGTCTCCAAGATATTGAGGGAAGGAAGAGGCGGGGACGAGAATTGTCTCTTTTTCTAATGTTTGTGAGGATCCTGGTGATTGTCCTTCACTTTGATTAGCTGTAATGGATGATGAGGTCAATATTTCAATTGTAGTGAATAATGCGAGAGTATTACCCCTATTCAAAATATTCCCAACGAGATTTGGGTTGCCACCTATGTAATTGATAGCTAGATCATTAATATTTACAGTAATGTCACCTATAACATTGGCTCCTAAATTAAAGGAATCAGACTTGGCCTGATTGTCATCCAAATATTGTATTGATATCTTAAAGGATACTGGACTATTGATCAAAGATTTCGAAGCAAAAACTGTAGTCTCAAATTGCTGAGTTGTGTGTGGATCTATTGTATTCAAATTCCATTTTGAATTTCCAAGAATCTTTATTGAGCTGGACTCTGAATCAAGGGAGACTACAGCATCTATAATCTGATTATCCTTTGTATTGGTAATGTTGAAATTTAATTCATCCACTCTGCCAGCAATTAGGGAGACTGTATTCTTACTTGAGGATGTGTCAAAACTAGTGTCAGTACTAGACGTATTGTTACTTTCAACATCGTTTGGCACAAATGAATTGTCTTCGGAAGTGAATTGGCTAACTTGCGTTGTCGGGTATGTTAGATTTTGTCTGTTTGCATCTTGATTATCAGTACTAATCAAATCATAATCTCCACTATTTTGGTTAAAATTCTCTGATAGAACAGGCATATTGTTAGTAGTCTTTGTAGTAACCGAAGAGGAAAGCGTTAATCCGGATTGCGGAGAAGAGGGCAGGATATGAACTCCCATTGATTTGTCTAATGTCTTTTTGTAACCATATGCGTTATTGTATGATATCCTAAGATCTATGTTTTCAAGTATGCTACCTACAGAATTACTGGCAAATATCACAGGATTTATTTGAACACTTTCCCCTGCGGGAATTGTTCCAACATTAAATGTTGTGATTCCGGCACTAATTAGTGGGATTACGGTAGATTGCTGTACTGTCGCTGAGGAACTATTACCGTTATTATTACTAGTTGTAGGAACCAGATTGTTATTATCGAATTGATCCTGCTGATTTCTGGATGAAACTTCAACAATAACCCCAGTAGCTGCAGCAGATCCCTCATTTTTAACAAGTGTCTGTACGATGTTAGGTTCTCCTGGAATCAAACTTACTACGTACGAAACCATCGAATTCTTATCGGTGAGCGTCTCATTAACGGAATCTAAGGATTCAGCGGATGAATAAGATATAGTGTCCAAAATGACTTTTCCGCTGAGCTTAAATGGGATTTTTATCGATCGGTCCCTCATATTTTCTTCGTCTTTCTCTGCGATATTAAAATAATCAATGTTCATCGAAGCAGTATATTCCTTACCCACTAGAGTATCTTTTGAGATATTTACTGGAAAGTATAAAGTAAATGTTTGGCCAGCCTCTACAAGACCATTATAGCTAGCCAACGAAGTATCATTATCAATATTCTTTGGAGTTACGTTTGATGAAAACCCTGATGGGAAATCAAGCGAAGCTCTTATGCTCGTGACATCAGAAAAGCCTCGGTTAATCAACACAATAGCCAGTATAGAGTCTCCTTCGCCTGGTTCAACTTCTTGTTTTGTTACTGGTGGTATTTCTTGTGTGGTTGAAGAACCAGATGTAGTTCCGGCGATTACCGATCCCTGAACAGTTTGATCCGTGAAAAAGGAATCTATGAATCCAAATTTAGTAGGGCCCTCGTTTTCATCGTCATCATTGTCATCATCATTGCTACTTGGTGAACTAACTGCAGGAGCAGTTACAGTATTTGTAATAATAATAGGTGGCTGCGGTTCTTGTTCTGGAGGCTCCTCCTCAGGCGGTTCCTCCTCAGGCGGTTCGTGTTCTGGAGGCACTTCTTTAGGTGGTTTCTCCTCAGGCGGTTCCTCCTCAGGGGGCTCTTCGTCTATTGGCGGATCTTGTTCTTGATCTGCAGGAGATTCTTCTTCGTTTGTTGAATCGTCTTGTTTTGGTGGATCGTCTTGTTTTGGTGGATCGTCTTGTTCATCTGATTTTTCTGCCACATTCTCTTCGCTATTTGAATTTTTTTCAGATGATTTTTCCTCCTCATTACTATTGGAGGAAACCTCTTTTTCCTTGTTATCATTTTTGTCCGCAGAGTCGGCCAACACAAATGAAATAATTGTAGAATTTGGACTTAGAATAGTACCATTTAGAAACAGGCCCATACATGCCAATAAGAGAAGAACCCTTGGGCAATCACCAGAGTAAATGAAATTATATTTATTATTGAAGATCATGTTCAAGCCCCAAGTTTTTTACTTCTTTTTCGATTTTTCCATCTTTGATATGAATAGACCTATCTGTGTTTGCTGCCAATTCTGGATTGTGGGTTACCATTATTATTGTTCTCTTAAACTTATTTGATAGAAGCTTTAACAAATCAAAAACATCTGCACCTGTTTTTGTATCCAGATTACCAGTTGGCTCATCTGCAAGTATGATGGCAGGATTATTCATTAGAGATCTTGCTATAGCCACCCTTTGTTGCTCTCCACCGCTCAAGTTAAAGGGTTTAGATTTTATCTTGGATTTTAATCCCAAGAAGTTTAGCAATTTCGTCGCTCTCATTCTTCTTTCAGATTTATTCATTCCTCCAATTATTGCCGGAAATTCTACATTTTTTAACACATTTGTTCTACTGATTAGATTATAAGATTGAAAAATGAATCCAATGGATTTGTTTCTCAACGTGGCCGCTTGAGAATCGTTCATGGAAAAGACATCAAGCCCGTTGATAAAGACCTGACCGGCGCTTGGCCGTTCTAGTGCGCCTAACATGTTTAGTAACGTACTTTTTCCACTCCCAGATGGACCAACAATCGACACGAATTCACCTTTTCTAACACTAAATGAAATGTTTGAAACTCCAATCACTCTACCTGCTTGGGAATCCCAAAATTTAGAAAGATTCCTTACTTCCAAAGCGAGCAAGTCACTACTATTATTCGGTCTAAACGACTCATCATTGTCATCTGAGGCTTTCATTCAATATTTTGGAAGTAATATTTGGAAATATTAAAGTAAATAGGGCAATAACACTCAATATATCGGAAATTCTTAAAGTAAATATGTCCATAATGGTTCGTAATGAGATATATATTGGATGGAAACCTGACTCGATGGCTCTGTTGATCACTGATTGTTTGAATATCGATCATCTCGTCGCAGGAAATTTCTATTGGCATTTAGGTAATATATGTCATAAATTAATATCATACTTATTGTTTGGCCCATGAATTAGACAACAACCTTTTATAAATGGCTGCTCTTGATAATCACATTTCATGCAACAGCCTATCTTGGACAAGATTGACTTGAAGATAATTCAAGTTCTTGCCAAGGATTGCAGAGTTTCTTATAGAAATATTGGTTCAGTTGTTGGTCTTACTACAAAGAGCGTTAGAGCAAGAGTCGTCAAAATGGTCTCTAACGGCGTGATTGAGAAATTTTTTGTTTATGTTAATCCGGCAGTACTAGGATATGGCACCGAGTGTATTCTAAAAATGCGATTTAATGAATTGACAGAAAATATTATAGACCGACTTAATCTTTTAGGAGATTTATTCCTGCATGTTAGACAAATTGGAGGAACTTCTGTATTTTCGTTAGTAGTAAAAACTGGATCTGAAGATAAAATTCCTCTGTTAATTGATTCATTGAAGCCTGCAGTCATGCAGAGTATGTTTGTAAGTCGACCCTTTGTTCAGAAGGGACCCAAGGAATTAGATTTTAAAATAATAAAATGTTTGTTACCAAATCCACGTATGCATATTTCTGAAATTGCAAAAAGACTTTCGATTTCAGCAAAAACTGTAAGTAGAAGATTGGACATGATGAAAAATAATAATTTGGTACAATTTTCAGTACTGGTCAATCCTGCATCTACTAGAGGTTATATACAATTCGTTATAGTGATATCAGTTAAAGAAACGCTCTATCAATATGTTCTTGAATCAATCTTCCGTGAACTTTCAGGAAATCTTCTTCTTCAGGCTCCTGTGACAAGTCCCGATAATTTGATTGTATTGATCATGTTCAGTCAGGATATATTCACGGTAGATTCAATTCTAAGAAAAATAGAGTCTTTTGATGGAGTTAAGACTGCCGAACTTGATATACTGACTGGTATAACACTATCACAGGATTGGATGGTTAATGAAATTGAACGTAGATTGACAGGGACCGAGAATATAAAGCTCAAAAAATCAATTAAAACCAAATAGAATCAAGAAACAATAAACGGACAAATAGACAAAAACATGCGCATTTTCAAGTCATTGTAGATTGCATTCCGTATTTTCTATTTTCTTAATCTTGATTTTGATAATTGTACTAATTAATTAACAAATGCAATATCTGGAAAGGTAACGATTCTTTCCTTTTTCTCTCTTACTTTCTTAGCAATTTCAATCAGAAACATCAGGATTAGTTTCGTTCATCCAACAATTATAGCAAACCTCGAAATCAAGTTGATAGACTTCTTTTTGGTTCTTATTGCATACTTCACACAAGTCTTTCATCAATAGAATCAAATCATTTAGTATAATATTTCATAGTTATCAATTATATTTTGTCTCTGTGTCAACGATACTAATCAAATATTATGTTTATGTAACTGAGTTATCTTGGCCCCAGGTTTTGTATCAAGAATTAATATCAAGTAGTGACAATCGTGAATTTGTAGAAAAAACTCAAATTCTATGGTCATTATCCAATGTTGAATTGGACTAGCAAACAAAAGGAAGAGTAATAAAGCTTTTTCTTAATTTGCATGGACAAAAAATAAAAATCAATTGGTTTTCTTGAAAGTAACAGTATGAGAAATCAATGAACTATATTACTACTGTTGAAAAAAATAGATTTAGTGATTGGACTTTTTCATAGGTTAATTGCTATCAGTACTGGAACTCTTATTATCACTTTCTATCTCCTCACTTTTTAGCGGTATCTTTAGTAAGACTGAATCTGAGTCCTGTACCTTGATTTCCTGAGGTCTTGATAAACGTTTTTGTTCAATGACTAGTTCTTCATGGGTGAGTTCGATATCTTGTCGTTTTGTTTTCTTTATTGACTCTTTTATGATTCGGTGTTGCAATCTACGTGGATTGTTATGTGATTTGCTTGGCTTGTTGCTATCTGACGCATTGGATAAGTGATCAGATTCCTTTCCGATAACATATAGCGAATTTGCATCAGATTCTGATAGACCGAAAACAATTTTGTTACCATCGAAACTTTTTGCCATTCTTTTGGGTATTTGAAACATTTTTTTCTCATGTAAATTGTATGTAACAACGTATTCAGAAGTCACTTCTTGAATTTCACCCAAATCAAATTCATCGATACTCATTGCTTTCTTTTTTGCGACTTGATTCCATTGGATGTCTGTTTCCAATCTGCTTATTGTAAAGGCTTTATTGATTATATCAGTTATAATCCCTATAGTAATTTAATAAACAATATTGCATAATATCTGTCGTGATAGAAGACCACGACGGCGATTTCAAAAAGAAATCAGAAAATGCTGGTAATCATAGTAATGCATCTGATGAAAAATCTGAACAGAAAGAGGAAAATCAAGAAATTGATAAAACAAGGGTAATTCCTCCGAAGCTACCGAGAGAGTTTATGCACATTGTACGACCAGCCTATTTCGTAAAGGAAAATTCAATTATTTCATTGACTTCGAAACTGGCCAATACTGTAAAAGATACTACTGATGAAACTATTAGTTCCATAAAACAACTGGCAGGACCATTAGTCGAAAATAACGGCAAACCGGTTTCAAGACAGCCCTCTATGCGTTCCACGCATCATATTTTGGCCGATAAGAAGGATATACACGATATAGTGTCAATTGAGAAAAGATGGATTACGAAGAAAACAAAGATAGAAGTTCCCGTACGTTATGAGAAGGTTTTTCTTAACGATCAAGAGTTAAGGTTTGGCGTCGAAGAAGCCCTAACCGAAATTAAAGATAGGATTCTTGATGTAGTCTCTGTAGAACATCATAAGGAAAATAGTGCGGAATACAATTGGGTACCATTATTTGGTCCTGATTCGGAGATGCAGACAGAATTTCCCCTCTATGCAGAGGAATTAATCATCTCCAAAAGAAAAGTCATGGTAGGTAAAGTTATTGTTCGAAAGAGACAGATTACCAAGAAGCATAACGTGGATGAAAATCAGTAGGGAAGTATGGAATTCTAAACCATCCATTTGATGTCCTTACCATGTTACTTTATGTATTGTAGATTGTTAAATTGATCGCAAAGCATGTCATCATGTACCCTGTTATTGCAATATTCAATTATTGATGTGTTTCCATTGCGAAGATCTTGTAGTGATTGGTTCCACAACGCGTTAAAGTTCTCAATTTTGTATGACTGATTACTGAATTGAATCTGTGAATAAATTAGGTAACCGCCCAAGATAGCGGCCACTCCGATTAGTCCAACTATGGTCAACCTACGTGAAATTATTCCCCGCCTTAACATTTGCTATAAACATAAGCACCACAAAATATAATATGATTAAAGAATAATGGCTTTAGACTCAATATACTATTAAGTTACAAAACGTAGGCACCCAAAAAAAAGTCGTATGATGGACATAAAATGTTCTTACTTGTAATAAAGAGTTGTCCTAGTAGCAATGGCTAAAAAAATTAAACTAGGGTTTTCCCCTAGGCTGCCTGCTACTCATCCGATGCTAAACGGAACTATTTATCAAATCCCTATTTTTACAATGGAGAATATGATAGCAGGAATATTGGGTTCACCAGATGGTGTAATATTAATGAGACCACAACCTTGACCGGCAGCAGATATTGACAATATTGTATTGATGGTATCATTCGCGCTCAATGGCATGATTGCTTGCGATACTAGGACAAT
>DASVGC010000314.1:0-18307 GCA_036379735.1 Nitrososphaeraceae archaeon | reverse complement strand
AAAGAATTTTCTCTGGCCTGAAAAATCCTTGTGTATCTCCAAATATTACGGATGAATCTGTATAGAATCTTGCGGCGTTCACGCATAATGAATAGCAGAAACTTGATCTGGCCTCCCTTGAATCAGATAAAATATTGGTAATTACACCTGTTCTAATTCCACCTCCCAGTATCTCATCAATTGATGATGATCCTGTTGTAATTATGCGCATAAAACTAAACTCTATAATTATTTATATACAAAGTAAGAGATCTTGGGAGAAACTTTTTATTGTCGATCTTATTTTTTGAAAACAAAAGTGAAAACCTAAAATGTCATCATCTCCACAGCAACCAAAAAGACCGTTAACAATTTTGCAGCGTTCATTGAATATGAAAGTATCTGTCAGACTTAAAAACGAGTTGGAGTACAGAGGTCGAATGAATAACGTGGATTCCTATATGAATTTGATCTTGTTGGATGCAGAAGAATTCAATGGTGCAAGTCCTGTTGCGAATTATGGGAAAGTAGTTATTCGCGGAAACAATGTGTTATTTATCAAAATAGAAAAGGATCTCTAAAAAAAGAGACAATCTTGGGATTTGTCGTAATCAAAAATGGCAAGACGCTATCTTTTTACTTCTGAAAGTGTGACCGAAGGTCATCCAGACAAGATATGTGATCAGGTTTCTGATTCGATTCTAGATGAAATAATTTCACAGGATCCCGATTCGAGAGTCGCAGTAGAAGCTATGACAACTACTGGCATTGTATTTGTAGCCGGTGAAGTTACTTCTAATGCAAGAATTGATGCGCAAGATGTCGTTAGAAGGACCTTGAAGAATATAGGTTACGATGGGTTGAAACATGGATTTGATGGAAATAGTTGTTCTGTTCTAACTTCTATCCATGAACAGAGCCCCGATATTTCAATGGGTGTTTCTAAGAATGAGAATGGTGAGCAAGGAGCAGGTGATCAGGGGTTAATGTTTGGATATGCAACAAATGAAACCACTGAACTTATGCCATTGCCTATAACTTTGGCACATAAACTTACTATGAAGTTGGCAACGGTTAGGAAAGAAAAAACTCTAGAATGGATGGGACCGGATGGGAAATCCCAGGTTTCAGTTATCTACGAAGATTCAGTTCCAAAGAAAATTGATACCGTAGTTGTTTCCACACAGCATACTGATGACATATCGATATCTCAAGTTAGAGAAGAGGTTATTTCGAAGGTCATAAAACCAGTTTGTGAAGATCTAATAAGTAACTCAACAAAATTTCTGGTAAACCCTACAGGCAGGTTTGTCATAGGCGGTCCTGTTGGTGATACAGGACTAACTGGGAGAAAGATAATTGCCGATACATATGGTGGTATGGGTAGACATGGAGGAGGTGCTTTTTCAGGCAAAGACCCATCTAAGGTAGATAGGTCTGCATGTTACATGGCAAGATATATTGCAAAAAATATTGTCGCAGCAGGGTTGGCTTTAAAATGCGAAGTTCAGCTTGCATATGCCATAGGAGTAGCTGATCCTGTGTCGATCATGGTCGATACTTTCAATACGGGAAAAGTTGATGAAGAAAAAATTGAATCACAAGTCAGAGAAATTTTTGATACTACACCCCAAGGTATAATCGAAACGTTACGTCTTAAAAGACCAATTTATAAGAAGACTGCTGCATATGGACATTTTGGAAGAAATGAACCTGAATTTACTTGGGAGAAAATCGACAAATCAGGATCTTTTAGAACTTAAATTTTTTCCATGTGACCTTTGTCTTAAGTTGAATCCCGTTTTATAGTATTAATTATTTTACGTGAATCTCTTTCAACACCAAATTTCTTTGAGAAGAATTTAAGAATATTTTTTACATCTCTTGTCAGTACGATGTCAGCATTAATTGTATCAACTCTGACAGCTTGAGGCCAATCTAAGATAAAGATATCATCATCGTTTACGAGTATGTTGTACTCATTAAGATCACCGTTAATGTATCCCTTTCGATATGCAATTGCAATACTGTTTATTATTTTATCCAAAACTAGTTCTGGGTCATTGAGTTTCTCGATATCAGATAACCTATTGCCGTAAATAGCTTCCATAACAATACAATGAAATGATCTGTACATAGGTTTAGGAAAAGAAACGCTGGCATCTCTAAGATATGACAATATATCATATTCTTTTTTTGCTGTTTCGATATTCATAAGTAGCCAACTATTAATCCCTGCACTTACATCGCGTTTCCTCTTTATTTGCTTGAAACTTGACCTCCCAAGTCTGAACATCTTTAAAACACGATCTTGATCCAGCGAATCACGAGCTAGATAAACTTCAGCTTCCTTTCCGATACCTACTTGAGGTCCAAGAGCTGTGATTATGTTCTTGTTTGATAGTATTTTTAGTACGTAAATATCTAAACCTGTTACCAATAAGGTGTATCCGATGTTACTTTTATTTATCAGTCCAAACTTGACAAGACGTTCCAAATGATGTTCAACTAAACTTTGGCTTAAGTTTGAATATTGACTTAGAGTTGTAAGATTCAAAAATTGACGATTCTTCAAAGACGAAGCGAACACCTTTAAGATTTTAAAATCACTCTTATTCAATAATGAAACAAGGTGCCCTGCCTTTGAAAAAGAAGACAACTGAAAGGATTTACTGCTAATATTAAATTAAAAGGTTATTATGTTACAGATATTATGTTATCTTTTAGATAACAATTAAAATATCCAACACACATCTAAAATCGTTGTCTCTTGATGGAAAAATATGTATTGTAACTGGTGGTGCGGGAGGACTTGGATTTGAAATTGCAAAGGAATTGGTTAGAAAGAGTGCAACGGTTATCATTACTTCTAGAAAGAAATCAAAGCTCCAAAAGGCCTGTAATTTAATAGGTAAGAATTCTTATGGATTCGAATTGGATGTTGTCAATACAAAGAGTATTGTTCAATTTATCAAACGCATCTCACGAAATTTTGACACAGTTGACGTTTTGGTAAACAATGCAGGATTTCCATTTGAAAGAAAAATCTGGTTTAAGAATGTACATGATATAACCGACACTGAACTGTTGAACGTAATTCAAGTAGACCTTATCGGCTCGTTCCGAGTTACCAAGGAAATACTGAAAATCATGATGAAAAAAAGGAAAGGAGTTATAATCAATATTGCTTCAACTCCAGCAATTTCAGGACATTCATATGGTTCGCCGTACTCTATTGCAAAGGCCGGATTGATTGGCCTAACCAAGCACATAGCATTGGAATACGGTCAATACAACATCAGATCATATTCAGTTGCGTTAGGAGACATAGAAACTCAAGCAATGCGCCAATCCCTCTCAAAAAGTGAATTACGAAGAGCAAGAAACGAAAATACCTTAAAAAGGTTGGGTAGACCTGAAGAAATTGCAAAGAGTATTGTTTCGATAGCAAGTGAAAATTTTTCGTTCTCTACTGGAAATACTCTTATTATTGACGGAGGTAAAGTAATTATTTAAAGTGAAAATGTATGTTCCAAAGCACAGACGATATCAAAGAAAGTGATCTAGCTGTTGGTAAAAAAAAATCCCTTAGAACTGGATATACAACAGGTACCTGTGCTGCAGCAGCAACAAAGGCCGCACTTTCAACTCTGGTGAATAGGGAAAAACCACTAAAAGTAAACGTTTCTCTACCTAAGGATAAGAAAATAACAATAGATATTGCATGGATAAAACAAGAAAGTGATAAATCTGTTACAGCTGCAGTAATTAAGGATGGAGGAGATGATCCTGATGTTACTAATGGTGCGGAAATATGTTCAACAGTATCTATAGTGCAATCATCAAATAAAATAGTTATAGATGGTGGTATTGGTGTAGGAAGAGTTACTAAACCAGGGTTAGGACTTGAAATTGGTAAGGCTGCTATCAATTCTACTCCATTAAAGATGATTTATCGTGCAGTTGAAGAAATTTTGAATCAACAAGAGAAAGAGAGTTATGGCTTATCGGTAATAATAAGTGTGCCAAAAGGAGAAGAGATCGCCAAAAAAACTGACAACCCTAGATTGGGCATATTGGGAGGTATTTCAATTTTAGGAACAACTGGGATAGTAATCCCATATTCTACTGCGTCCTTTGCAGCTTCAATTCGCCAGAGCATTGATGTTTCTAGAGCTATGGGTTCTGATACTGTTATTCTCACAACTGGAGGAAGAAGCGAAGACTTTGCGCGTGCTATTTACGGAACCTCAGTTGCCGATCATGGCTATATTCAAATTGGGGACTTTATTGGATTCGGAATCAAACAGTGTGCAATCAACAAAATAAAGAGGGCATATGTAGTAGGGTTTATTGGTAAACTAACAAAGATGGCAATGGGGATAAAACAAACACATGTGAAGGGATCCCATGTTGATATGAATTTTCTAGCGGATTTGGCAAGTAAATGTGGTGCCAACAATGAGCTTGTAAAACAAATAAAGTTAGCAAATACCGCGCGACATGTTAGTGAATTGATTGATAAATCCGGATTGGACTCATTTTATGACATTCTGTGTGAAGAGGTCCATAATCATTTGACTAAATACTCTCAATCCCAACTAATGATAAAAATTATCTTACTTGATTTTGATGGTAAAGTAATTGGGAGTTTTCCCGAAAACGATAACTAACTAAATAGAACTTTTTCTAAATTCCCTCTAGGAAACCGTCCTTTTGGAGCTTTTCAGCATGTGCAGAAATATACCTCCAGACAATGTCTGCTTTGTCAGTTTGAAAATCCCATGGCGCGATTAGTACAAGATCATGTTCTCTTATCCACATACGCCTCTTTATCTTTCCTCTGATTCGGCAGGTTCTGACTTTACCATCAGTACATTTCACAATGATGTTGTCTCCACCAACTAATTTTATAACACGTCCGAGAAGTTCGCCCTGTTGAGGCATTACTAACTCCTTTAGATCAGATTCACTTAGTACCTTTCTTTTACCTAATTTAAAAACCTCTGTTGAAATTCCTTCTAAGCAGAATAAAAACCTAGTGATTCATCTCAAGAACTAAGAATGTACGTTTTGTTCCAAGTAGAAATATTGTATTGTAACGATTTACACCTGACCTTTGCAATCAATTACTGGCATGACCAAGTAGATATTTTAATATATTTTATGGATGTTGTGGCTACCTACCGATTCCACGTTATTGAATTCTTCAAAGAGTTTCAATATTCCAGTATAGTCTAATTCTGAGTAACCTCTATTAGATGCGATGCGAAAATATTGTTCGGCCAGCGATGCAAATGAAAGAGTGGTACCGTTTTGCCTCGCGCAATCATTAAGCAACTGCACATCCTTTAACATATTCTTCAAAAAGAATTTTGGTTCGAAATTGTTCTTTACCATTTTTGGTCCTTTTATTTCGCTAAGACCCGTTTTAAAATACGTTGAATTTAGAATTTCCAGAAATAGTGTTGGATCAATTTTTGATTTTTTTACAAATACTATTGATTCTGCCAGCGAGATCGCTATTAATGCAATGTTGAGATTAAGTGCAAGCTTAATAAAATTAGCTGCCCCATCTTTATTTCCCAAACTAAATATTTTCTTACTATAGCTTGTTAGAATTTTTTTAGACTTTTCAATTGAATTCTTGTCGCCAGAAACAATAGAGATTACATCTCCTTTCATCGTAGGATCAGGTCCTCCCATAATGGGAGCCTGTATCATGGAGTAACCTTTTTTTTTCATAAGGTTGGCACAGTAAATGGAATCCTCTGGTAATACCGTACTGGTGTCAACAACTACTAACTTTCTATTGTTGCTACTTGCCAATCCATTTTCAGCAAACAAGATTTCTTTCACTGCATGGCCATCTGTCACACTTATTATTACAAAATTACATTTTCTGCCCAACTCTGAGAGATATTCGGTTTGAATTGCACCTCTTTTTACCAGGTCCTTGGCCCTTGCCCTAGTCCGATTATACAAAAATACCTGAAAACCTCTTTCAATCAATCTGTGAGCTATTGCTGATCCCATCAACCCAGTTCCAATTACACCAATGTTCATATATTAATCTCCTAACACTCGAAATTTAAGATTTTTCAATTTATTTATACCTTTATCACAATAAGAAACACTGAAATTTATCACCACTGCAACAAGGTCTTATTATTCCTGTATTTGGTAACGTATGTCTTATTAACTAGGGTGCAGTGAAATAAGATCTGGTTTTATATACTATACTAATGAGGCTCGCTTTTGCCCCTTTTCATTTGAATTTAGCATTGCATATGAATATTAATTGCCTTAATGAATAATTATCTAGTAGATATGGAAAATACCGTTGTAACAGTCAATCCGGCCAATGAACGGGTAATACATGAATATGAAAATATGACCAACGAACAAGTTACCAAGATTGTAGATAAATCAAGAATCGCATTTAAAGAATGGAAAGGCGATATTCGCAAAAGATCAATGATATTGCTTCGGTTAGCCGAGCAATTAAGAAAAGATAAAGAACATCTGGCTAGAATCGCATCTGAAGAGATGGGAAAGCCCATCAAGGAGTCTCGTTCAGAGATAGAAAAATGTGCATGGGCTGTCGAATTTTATTCGTATAATGGCGATATTCTTCTCAACAATGAATCATTAAACAGTGACGCCAATAAGACAATGATAACCTTTCAACCTTTAGGAGTTATTGCGAGTATCATGCCTTGGAATTTTCCTTATTGGCAGGCACTACGCTTTGCAGCGCCATCATTAATGGCTGGAAACACAATTGTATTGAAACCTGCCAGTGCAACAATGCAGTGTGGAATAGAGATTGAAAAGACTATTTCAAAAAGCGGCGCAGTAGATGGTGTATTTAATACCATTATTGGTAATTCAAAGAATGCAGAAATGCTCATTGATTCGAACATAGACGGAGTTACTTTTACGGGTAGTATAGAAATCGGAGCCAAAGTGGCTCAACGTGCAACATCACGATTAAAAAAATGTGTTTTGGAGCTTGGGGGAAGTGATCCTTTCATTGTTCTGGAGGATGCGGATATAGAGAAGGCCGCGTCTGGAGCAATCAAAGGTAGATTTCTAAATTGCGGACAAAGCTGTGTTGCTTCAAAAAGATTCATTGTGTCCAAGAAAATTGCAGATGAATTTGTAGAATCATTCGTTCAAAAAGCAGAAAAACTCAATGTCGGAGATCCATTGTCAGATAGCACTGACATAGGACCGCTATCTAGTGTGAAGAGTCTTGATAATATTGATTCAATGGTAAAAGATGCAGTAAGCCTTGGTGGAGAGTTACTAACGGGAGGGCACAGAATTGGGAGTACTGGTGCTTTTTACAAACCTACAGTTATAAAAAATGTTAATTCAAAAATGCGAGTATCAAGGGAGGAGACTTTTGGTCCTGTTGCGCCAATAATGATTGTTGAAGATGAAGCTGAAGCAATACATGTAGCAAATAATTCTGAGTTTGGACTCGGTGGCAGCATCTGGACCCGTGATTTGGACAAGGCACAGAAATTATCAAGCGAATTGGAGTGTGGTATCGTTACGGTAAATAACATGGTCGCATCTGATCCTAGAGTTCCTTTTGGAGGTATCAAGCATAGTGGATTTGGAAGGGAATTGTCCAGATATGGTATGTTGGAGTTTGTAAATGTCAAGTCAGTTAGGTTCTATGATAAACTTGTCTATGAACATCATGTCGAATGATACATTTAAAATCTGAAATGAAGGGTCACTTTAGATAATCAGTTGTCAAACTTCGACCTACAATTTCAGTATCTAGTACGAAATACAATAATTCTCAATCAAAACTACTAGTAGGAGGCATATAGTATGGAAAAAATTCAGATCAATGCTCAGCAAAAACATACAATACGACATTGCAAAATTTATCCCACTTCGGTCATTATATAGAATGGTCTTGCAACAAAATAACTGGTGAATACTGATGGTACATGATTGGATTTATTTTATACATTCATTTTTCTGACAGAATACTTTAATGCAATCTAGGAATAACTTATGTTGAATGACAGAATATCCAGAACTTGGACTTGCAGGAATGTACCGTATAATAAAGAAATCTGGAGGAGAAAGAATTAGTGAGGAAGCGGCCGATCAGCTCAGGATGATACTTGAAACTATCGCTACTAAAATCTCTGATCAAGCGGTCGCTTTAGCTTCGCATGCCGGAAGAAAGACTATCAAAGCAGAAGACATTCAGTTAGCAGAAAAAAATTTGCTAAACTTAATACATTAGTTAATGAGAAATACTCTAGTCTCTTGATTTTGTCATGTCCCAAGATATTTTAATTGTAGCTTTAACAGGAATGCCGGGAGCTGGAAAAACTACAGTTGCTAATTATCTGGCTCAGAGAGGCATTCCACTTTTGATTATGGGTGATGTAGTAAGAGAAGCTGCTCAGAATGAAGGATTGGAACCCACGAGTGACAACCTTGCGAAATTGATGGTACGACTGAGAGAGAAAAACGGTCCTGAAGCAATTGCGCATCTGATTGCGAATAAGATCAAAAATATGAAAAAAGAAGACAATGAGTTTAGCGTAGTGATAGTAGATGGAATTAGAAGTATGGCAGAGATTCAAGTTCTAAAGGATGTTGGCAATATCAAATTGTTAGCAATTCATGGTTCAATTGTTACAAGATATTCACACATTAGGGAGAGAGCGCGCTCTGATGTCCCATCTAACATAGGTGAATTTGACAAACGTGACAGGGTCGAAATGGGGGTAGGAATAAGCGATGCAATTGCCTTAGCAGATGAAACTATTTCAAATAATGATATTTCAATACCAGAGCTTTGTGAACTCAGTCTTCGTACGGTACAAAAATGGATTGATGAGAAGAAAATCAAATAGTTTGTGTGATAATGGTAGTTGTGGAGAACAGATGATCTTCAAGATGAGAATGTTGAACTAAAGGTAGAAACTATTCTTAACCCATCTGAAGATCCGGAAAAGGTAAAAAAATGTCTAATAAATGTAGCCAATGGATGCACTCCTGTAGTAACAGATGGACGAGTGGAGGCTACATGCAAAGGAATTATGGCATTACATCACATTCGAGTTGGCGTAAGATCAAAATCTTCCGTGGGAGTTCTTAGAAAACTACTAGACTGGAACAGAAAAGGTAATGCCACGTGGTTTTATTTGAACAAACAGGCAGCGTATGGAGGGGTGATTTCACTTGCTGAACAATATGAGGAATCACCACTTGGACCGATAAAAGTCACGCTTACTAGCAATAATCTTGACAAAATAATAGAGTGGTTACTAATAACTAGATAGAAAAAAATATTGAATTATTGTAGGACGCTACACAATCAATCATTCTTCAAGTTATAGCCTCCAAAGTATTCCTTTTCAATCCTCATTATTTGGTCTCTGCTTTCTGCAAGAGAATAGTCTTCTAATGCATCGTGATTTAACTCTAGAAATGTATGTCCCCATTTGAATTTGTCAAGTAAACTCGATGCAAAATTCTTTTCTCCGAGAACATAGTAACACGCGGATAAAGATTCAACGCTGGATAATCTACCAAGTCTTGCATAATTTATGGGATTTCCTGCCAATAATGCAGGTATTTTTCTAGGAATGCCTTTCCTCAAAAATTTATGGTTTATCAAAACATTATCGGCCTTGTTCCATGAACAGTCGATTACACAGATAGAATCTACCAAACTCTTATCAGTCTTGCAAACAACTTCACTAGCGTAGGGATTCAGTACAAGCATGTCGTGCCGTATAGAATTTGTCGGCAAGACGGCGCCGAATCTAATCAATTTTAAGGCACTGCATTTCTTTGGATCATCTTGATTTAGCAGAAGCGCAAATGCTCTAATCAACTATAATTTATTCATTAAAGGCACTTGTCAATAAAATAGTTTCGAGAATCTGTTCAGATAGTGGCCAATGGATTACGAGGATGCAGAAATCGTAACATTAAAAATCATGAATTTTGGAATATCACTGTTGCCACAGATAAATAAAATCACAGTCTTGGGATCTGGAATAATGGGGCATGGTATAGCACAGATTTCTGCAATGAATGGATATGACGTTGTATTGCGAGACATTGAAGAAAAATTCTTGGACAATGCAATGAATAAGATTAGATGGTCCTTAGATAAGATGGTTGAAAAAAACAAGATAAACAAGCAAGAATCAGACAATATTCATGCTAGAATAAAGCCAATTGTCGACTTGAAAGAGGCATTGCAAAATACAGACCTGCTGATTGAGGCAGTCCCTGAGGATCTCAAACTCAAGAAAAAAGTCTATTCAGAAGTGGACCAATTCGCTCAAGAAAAGACAATTTTTGCGTCAAATACAAGCACTTTACCAATTAGTGAAATATCTCAATTAACTAGCAGACCAGACAGATTCATAGGATTGCACTTCTTTAATCCACCGCAATTGATGAAATTGGTCGAAGTTATCCCTGGGGTAAGAACAGAAAAATCTATTGTCGATCTTGGATTGAATTTTGTAAAATCATTATCAAAGGATCCTATTTTATGTAACAAAGATGTTCCCGGATTTATAGTGAACAGAATATTCATACCTTTGGTCCACGAAGCCGCATACTGCTTAGAAAATGACGGTAAAAGTATGACTCAAATTGATTCTGCAGTTAAATTCAAGTTAAATCTTCCAATGGGCATATTCGAATTAGCTGATTATACTGGACTTGATGTTATTCACAAGGCTACAATTGAAATGCATTCTCGTGACAAGAAAGTAATTAATCCGCATCCCAGAATAGAGCAATTGTTTTCGTCAGGGAAATTGGGCAAAAAATCAGGAGAAGGTTTCTATTCCTATGGAGATAAAAATTATGAAAGAGTATCATTATCGGAAGATGAAGCAAAACAATATGATCCGATTAGGATTTTGTCAGTTGCGTTAAATAATGCTGCATGGCTGATTTCAAATGGCGTCTGCACAAAAGATGATGTTGAATTGGCCTTGAAATTAGGCATGGGTCTTAAAAAGGAATTATTTGAGATTGGAAAAGAGAATGGCTTTGAAAAAATAATATCCACTTTGGATGCACTACAAGAAAAAAATGGATCATTTTATGAGCCAGATCCCTACTTGAAGAACATTTCGAACTAACCCTATTTTATTACCATTTTTAGGATCATCGTTATGATTCTTGTTGTGATTTAAAATAGTCAGATATGATTTTGACCGCAGTCTGGGCATCTTGAGACGTTTGTATGAATACTCTTTTTCTATCATCAAGATATCTCCCTCCAAAGTTTTCAGCAGTTCCTCCGCTACTAGGTATTGTTACCAGAATTTTCTTTAACATATATCCAACGCAAAGCTCTATCAGCGTACCTACACCTCCGCCCACTGCAATAATTCCATCTGCGGATGTGGCAACTACAAAGTCTCGGGCATATCCTATTCCAGTTGCGATAACAACGTCGCAAAACTGGTTAGCGAATTTTGCCTCTTCCTGAGGAATGATTCCCACAGTCAAACCTCCATTATCTTTTGCTCCTTTGCATGCATTTTCCATAACGCCGCCCAAGCCTCCACAAATTAACACGGCGTTTGCCTTTGCTATCTCGGTTCCAACCTGGTAAGCTATTTCATTAGTTTTTGCACTGGATTTATCTTGGTTGTACCCAATAACCGCAATTTGGAGCCTTCTCATGTTTTTCTTGATAAATTAATTCTCATATTTATTATAATTTTAGTTTGCGAAAAGTCCCTTGTCTCTTAAAATCAAATTGAGCATTTTTCATACACTGGTATCAAGTCTATCATCATTCTAAAGTTAAAACCCTGAAATTGAGAAAATACTAGACTAAGGTCAAGGATAATATGTCCGCAATAGAACACTCTGATGAATGAAATTCAGAATCAAGGACGCTAAATTAGCTTCAGAAGGAAAGAAAAAGATTGATTGGGCAGAGGTTCATATGCCAGTATTATTAAATCTAAAAAAAAAATTTAAACTTGATAGTCCTTTAGAGGGCGTCAAGGTGGCCGGCTGTCTACATGTTACGAAGGAAACCGGTGTTCTCATTCGTACATTACGCGATTTAGGTGCGGAATTGTCATGGTGTGGTTGCAATCCTTTAAGTACACAAGACGATGTCGCTGCCGCACTAGTTGATGAAGGAATTTCAATATTTGCAAGTAGAGGTGTTTCAAATGATCAGTATTATGATGACATTCATGCAACCATGGCAATGAATCCTAATATTACAATCGATGATGGGGCAGACCTGACCGTTGAAATGCACAATTCCACCGCGAATATGAGCCAAATCTATGGAGGTACAGAAGAAACCACTACAGGAGTCGTCAGATTACGTGCGATGGAAAAAAATGGCAAACTAAAATATCCAATTATGGCCGTCAATGACGCTGAAACAAAACATGATTTTGATAATGTTTATGGAACAGGCCAATCAGCATTGGATGGCATTATTAGAGCCACTAACATATTGATATCGGGCAAGAATGTTGTTGTGTCTGGATATGGTCATGTGGGGAAAGGAATTGCGACAAGAGCGGCCGGTCTTGGAGCTAATGTGATAATAACTGAAATTGATCCTATTGCCGCACTCAAAGCGAAACTTGATGGCTATTCGGTAATGCCGATGATTTCTGCCGCCACGACAGGCGATTTATTTGTGACCACAACTGGGTGCAAGGATGTAATACGAGAGGAACATATTCTTCAGATGAAGGATGGAAGTATCCTGGCCAATGCAGGACATTTCAATGTCGAGATTTCTGTTGATGCCCTTAAATCCAATTCAAAGATGGAAAAACAAATCAACGAAAACACAACAGAGTATGAACTTAAGAAGGGAAACAAAGTATACCTTATCGGAGAAGGAAGATTGGTGAATCTAGTTGCTGCCGAAGGACATCCTTCTGAGGTTATGGATATGAGCTTTGCAAACCAGCTTCTTTCTGCTATAAAATTGATACAATCGAAGGGATCGCTTTCTCCAGCAGTATATGATATTGATAGAGCCCAAGATCAGGAGATCGCAAGAGCAAAATTAGAATCGATGGATATTAACATAGATACTCTATCTAAAGAACAACACACTTACTTGACAGGTTTTAGTGAGGGAACGTGAAAGTACGCTCCTATCTACTTGTGTCGGTAGAAACTTATCAAGATATTAATTGGTAAAATATTAATCAAGTTTGGGATGGGTGGTCTAGACTGGTTATGATACCTGTCTCACACACAGGTGGTCGAGAGTTCAAATCTCTCCCCATCCACTCTTTACGCTCTGCTCAAATCGTGAAATACTAATTTGTCAAGCATTTACAGTCAATTCGAAGCTTCAAATTTCTCTTGGATTTGAAATATCATGGATTACTCTGATCTTACATTAATGCAAGTAAATTTTGACTATGATTTAATGGAGTAATTATTTACCTCTTTAACCCACCTAAAATGCCAAAAATAGTTAAATCCATAAAAAATATATGGTTTCGAAAAAGAAATTAGAATAGTATTGAAAAAAGAAGTTCTAAATTATCCTGATAAAAAGCATCTTTCCCCAAAGTCCAATACAAGGTGGGGGAAGGAGGAAGAAACTGAGGTTTTTGGTCAAAACGTAAAACTCTTCCGAAGAGGAAAAATGAGCGAAGACGATTTTAGACGCTTCCGACTTCAGCATGGAGCTTACGGATCCCGCTTACAGCAGAATTACAGCATGATTAGAATCAAAATTCCTAGTGGAGAAATAACCCCAAAACAATTAGAAAAGATTGCGACACTTTCTGAAGCCTTTTCGATTGGTTCTGCCCATGTTTCGACTCGCCAAAATATCCAACTTCATTGGGTACAGCTTGAAGATGTAAGTGAAGTAATGAGAGGTCTAGTTGAAGTAGGATTAACAACAAGAGAGGCTTGTGGCAACACAGTGAGAAATGTCATGTGTAGTCATTTTGCTGGTGTATGTCCTGACGAAGAATTTGATTCAACTCCTTATTCCATGGCTATTGCACGATTCTTTCTCAGAAACCCAGTCTGCCAAAATCTGCCAAGGAAATTTAAGATCAATTTCGCGTGTTGCGCAAATCATGGACTAGTAAGAATTGCTGATATCGGCCTGATCCCTAAGCTAAAGGATGGAATTAGTGGATTTAAGATTTACTTGGGTGGTGGCCTCGGAGCTGCTTCATTCATAGGACACCAGTTAGAGGAATTTACTCCTGAAGAAAGAATCGTATCAACATGCATGGCGGTAGTTAGATTGTTTGACAGACTTGGAAATCGTGAAAATATGGCCAGGAATAGAATGAGATATCTAGTAAATGAAATGGGATGGGAAAAGTTTCAGAAATTGGTACTCAAAGAGAGATCAAATGTAGAAATGACCATTTCACTTGAAACATTGAATAGATACAAAGTAGATCTAGAAGGACCCAATATCAAACAATTATCTAATGGTAAGAAATTGCCGCTGCTTAATGAAAAGGTGGATATCAATAGCGACCCGTATAAAAGATGGATTCACTCCAATGTGGTTTCTCAAAAACAGAATGGTTATTTTGTAGTGTTCGTTACTCTTGGTGCCGGTGATATAACATCAAATCAACTTCGGTCCCTTGCAAAGACTATTCAAACTTATTCTGGAGAGGGTTGTGCACGAAATACTCCTAATCAGAATTTTGCAGTAAGATTCGTTAAAGCCAGTGATTTACCAGAATTTTATAATGATCTTGCCAAAACGGGACTTGCAAATCCAGGTGCACTGACCATGTCATCAGCTGTTGGATGTTCTGGTACGACCTCATGTAATCTTGCAATTACAAATTCTCACAGACTGGCAAAAGAGATCCAATCTAAGTTCATTGAGTTAGGACTTGATACTGAAGATGACCTTAGAGACTCAACTATAAAGATAAGTGGATGTCCAAATTCTTGTGGACAACATGAAATAGCAACGATAGGATTTTACGGAGGTGCTTCAAGGATAGAAGGAACCATGACTCCAACATATACAATGATGTTCGGAGGAAAGGATGGAGAAGACGGTCTGCTGGGTAAATCTGTATTGCGTGTACCAGCAAAAAGAGTCATATCCACCATAATAAAAATAATAGAAATCTATAGAAAGGAACGAAGCTCCAATGAGTCACTTGCGATATGGATAAACAAACTGATTAACGGAGGAACTAATGGAAATGGTACAACAAAGAATTTGGATGAGTTAAAAACTGCCTTAATGGAAACTATCACATTACCAAATGCCAAGGATGATCCAGACTCCTATATGGATTATGGTAATGATGTAAAATTCAGTGCAAAGACAGCAAGAGGAGAATGCGCAGCTTGAAATATGCTGCTAGAGAGAAAAAATCTAAAAATATTTTATCGAAGAATCATTCAACAGGCGATTTTAGAGATATAGTAACAACTGCAGATATTCTTAGAACTTGGATTAGAAAAAATTCGGTAAGAATAGTGGATGTTAGGAAGGAGGACGAATACAAGAAGGAACATATCAAAACTGCCATATCAATGCCCCTTGCTAAAGTACTTGAAAACGATACCCCAGAAAGAATAGTTCAATTGCTAGAACAATCTGGAATTTCTGATAAGACTCCTGTGGTTGTATATGATGATACATTCGGTGCACTTGCTGCCAGGGTTGCGTGGACATTTCAGTATGCAGGACATACTAACACATCATTGCTTGAAACAACTTTTTCCAAGTGGAAAGGTTATGGATTTGAAACTGAGAAAAAAAATAATGTATTTCCTAAAGCCAAGCATTCTCTGAGTGTAAATAATGACATTTATGCCAATTATGATGAAGTTGAAAAAGCAAAAAGTGAACAGAATAAAATTCTCGTCGATTCGAGAGAACGATTAAATTTCTTAAGTGAGCACATCCCTGGTGCCACAAACCTACCATACACCATGTTAGGAACTGCTGAATCAATACTTAGAGAACCACAAGAAATTAAGAGATTTATGGAAAACAGAGGGATATCACCAGATCATGAGGTTATCACCTATTGTGGCAGTGTAGGAACTCTGTCAGGACTTGCATACTATGCACTGAGAATGGGAGGAGTGAAAAAAATTAGATTGTATTCAAGATCATTTAAGGAATGGAAAAAATTAGGCAAGCCAATAGAAGAATTCAAGGATGCGAATTTCTGGGATCTTTCTGCCGAGTAGTCAAATATTTTCGAATGTTTACATGGACATTTTATTCAGATGCAGTTTTTAGATATTTCAAAAGTTTAATGGCGTCACGAGACTTGAGACTATCCCTATTTTTCAATATGTGAGTCCTAAAATTTTCAAGCTCATTGTTTATCGAAGGGTATTGTTGTTGAGTTAAATTTATGAGATCTTCATAATTTCTAAATGGAAAATAAGTACCTTTTGCAATCTTTGTAAATCTTTTTTTGGTCTCTTTAGTTATTATCCCTTTCTTGTACGCTAAGAACAAGTTAAAACGAATATCAATCATAGCCTCAGACTGCAGAATGTTACTCCCTTGAACGAACGTTACTGCGACTTCATCATCAGCATCTAGTACACCATTCTTATACAGCTGAAAAATCTTACCGATTCCCTTCATTCCAAACTTTTCTAACTCAACGGCCCTTAATGCACCTAAACTGGATGCACCTATTAGTTCAATATTTTTTCTTGTAGCAAGATGATACACTTCAATTGGTGGCGGAGGATAGTCATGTAGGAAAACACCATCTATAAACCCAACATGTTTTTTTTCATCCGAATCCTGAGACAACATCAAAAAATCACCCTTCTTTGCCGGCTCTCTGTAATCGGCATCTAAAATCTTGACTGCTTCTTCTCTTCTTAATGTAGGTCCAAGATATACAATTGGTCTGTTCAAGTCTTGAAAGATTCCCTTCCTCTTTTACCTATCACGGCCTTTGTGATTTTGAATGTTTCTAACCCTGGCACTATTGTTCTAACTACTGGTATCAATATTTGAGGATTTGTGAGGTCAACTACAATAACCTGGTTTAATCCATTTGCATTTAGCCTTGAAAGTATAAGGTTTATGTCATCTAAAATATCATCGTTTACATACGATTTAATCTCAGAGAACTTGACAGAGTTTTTTGATTTCATAAACTGCCATGTCTTTTTTTCGTCACTATTGCTGTTTCCGTATGAAATTTTTCGAAGATCGTCCCTTGCTCCTTGAATGTTTGCGGCTCGTGTCTGAGAAACTTCTGTAATTGCTCTCAATAGGGCAATTCTTGCGTCTGGATGAGTTCCATGTCCCTCAGCAAGGTACCCATAATTTTCTGTAATCCACTCAATGCTACTTGCATTAAAAGTTGGTATCCCAATAGGAGAGGTAATGTCCTTAATTATTAGCGGGATGTTAGAATCGTTAAATTTTCTTACCAAATTTGAAATAGGTTTGAAATCAATATTTGAAATATCGACATCAGGATATTTTGTGTCATCATCGACAAATTCGGTACTAGGAATAGGAGCGATATTTATTCCATTGTCTGATAGATATTTAGTCATTGTTCTGAGTGTGTTGTAAGGAAGTGCACTTGCATTTAATTCCGCAAGGCTTGTTGCATCTCTTTCAACAACTTCACAGAGCGAATGGCATATTGCCTCCTCTAAAACGTTGCCAGAAGCTAGACCGTTAGTATGATGATATGCAAATGGATTTACGGCAGGCGGTTTGGGAGAATATCTAAAAAGAGCCAGTGGGGCGGGCACCATCATCTGTATATTATTTATCAAATCATATCCAGTTAGAAAATCCATAATCATATCTTCATCATATTCAAACAACATTGGTTCAACTACATTAGAAGGATGTAGTGCCTTTGAAACCTTTGAAACTTCTTTATAGGATGTTTGAATCATCCTGTTTTGATTGGCAGAGGGCAATGAACAATATCTTTCAATGCTTTCCATTAACGCACTTGCCTTTGCATCTAATTTTGTAGGTCCTTTTCCACTATAAACCCAAATGTAATCTTCGGTTCCTGGCAGAACGGCAGAAAAATTGGGTATGCGAAGAATGTCCATATCTGTAATGTCTGCAAGTCTTGTTACTCCAATATTGCTTGAAACAGGAAGTATAGTATCAAGGGTTTCCTGTACGCTTTTCATTCTTGATGATACTTTTCCCTTCAATTTCTTCTGGCTTCTGAGCAATATTGGCTCAAGTTCCATAGAAGATTGAATAATTTGGTATCAATATCAATTTTTCTAAAATTTGATATAGGTGTAAAAGGTATAATTCGATAGCTTGCAATATAGCGACAGCGAC
>DASVGC010000313.1:0-2504 GCA_036379735.1 Nitrososphaeraceae archaeon | reverse complement strand
GTTAAATTTAGGATAATGGATGTTATGACAGGGAAAGTTGCAGGATTAAAACTATGGGAAGACAAGCCGGAACTAGAAGCAGCTTTGATGTATCCGGGAAGATATGTAGTTCACTCTATCTTATCATCTGAAGGAGAACAGATAGTTTCTGCTTCAACTGATAGATTACATAACATAGCAGGAACTTACGTTGGTAAAGATGATCCGATTGCAATAGTAAGGACTCAAAAAAATTTCCCTGCTACTGAAGAAGCTGGTAGCGCCTTCAATGACCCCCACTATGTTGCAGGAAATACAAGAGGAAGTCACCATATGCCATTGATGCCGGTAAAACTCAACTCTGCTGCTAGTTTGAATTATGCAATTCCAATTGTGTCATGTCTTGTATTTAGTATGCATAATGGACGCCTCACTGGTCCACATGATGGTTTTGGAACTGCAGATTGGGATCTCCAAAGGATGTGGGCTTCAGAAAGAGCTATGATAATGAGAAATCAAGGGTTTATTCACCCCGCTACACTGGTCCCAGACGAGCTTGAGTATAACAAGGGATATGAAGCTAGAATAGCAAAACTCAACAGCAAGTTTGAAGACCTCTCCTAAATTTCTATTATGTTCACATTTTCAAATCCACTGGTAATAAATCTCAAAAATTACAGTGAGATTTCTGGAGATAATTCTTTAAAGATTACGGAAGAAGCAAAGAACGCATTTCTATCCAATCACAAAGATATCATTATTGCTCCCCCGGCGTCTAGTATTATGGCCTTATCTAAAGCCAAGTTTCCAATAATTAGCCAACATGTTGATGATGTGCCACTCGGGGCAACAACTGGCTTTACCATACCTGAAATCATAAAATCACATGGAGCGATAGGTTCCATAATTAATCATAGTGAACATAAAATAAAACATTCGCAAGTTTGCAATTTAGTTAAACGTCTAAGAGAATTGGATATGATTTCAATTGTTTGTGCCGATGACTTGGAAGAAGTAAAAACACTCTCACAATTTTCTCCCGATTACCTAGCCATAGAACCACCAGAACTTATTGGTAAGGGAATTGCAGTATCAAAGGCCAATCCTTCAATCATAACAGATTCAGTGCAAGTGGTAAAGAGAATATCTCCAACGGTTAAAGTACTCTGTGGAGCAGGCATTGTAGATAAAACTGATGTACAAAAAGCGCTTGAACTAGGTGCGGAAGGAATATTGATATCTAGTGGAGTAGTTAAATCAGCTTCTTGGTATGATAAAATTCTAGAATTATCTTCAGTTTTAAAATAGATTTAGAAAATAAAAATTGGAGGAATTGTTCCTTTATACGCCAATTTCCTTTGCTATTTTTACGATTTTCTTACCGTCATTAGTTAGTTTGTTGAACACTTTGTTCTTGACAGTCTTTCTATCAACTAATCCGCGCTTTTGTGCTTTAAGGAGCAGTTTATGTCCATATCCATATGCACCCAATTTTGTTAAAAGTTCTCTAGTTGGATATTCTCTCCCGGATCCAATTGTCTTTAGTAACTTTACCAGTGCCTTTTCTTCAACAAGGATTTTCAATAGTCTTGTATCTTTCATCGCGCATTAATATGTAAGACTAATTATATAATTGTTACACTTTACTAGATACAAATATCCACACATCTAACACGTAACATATTAAAGAATTCTGACACGTCTAGATATTAGAAATTTCTAGTATCATGAATATTATAACGTTCTACTTTATCATACGTTTATATTAAAGGTAAAGAACGTTCTCTGGCAATTCATTTCCCTTAGAAACTTTATCTTTTTGAAGGGACGTAAATGATATTAATCTAATATTTCACCATTGTGTCAGGATCGAATTAAATATCGTCACAAGGGTAGTGTTCAAAGGAACATTATTTAATTCAAGATCTCGTAAAAATTTTTATTCTAATGAAAAGCTCTCTATAATTTTATTAGAATTAAACAAAGTTAACAGATACGCATAACAAAAATTTGATACTAGTAGAATTAGACAATAATCCAAGTTAAAATAATTAAGATTTTGCCCATAATTGATTCTTCTTACTAAACAAAACATTTATAGATTTTTATTTAAGAAAGAAAAATACGATTTTTCCTCGTAATTCTAATAAAAACCTATATTTATTAGTATTTTTTAAGTTAATCCATGCAGTTTCAAGTAATTTCTGATTTCTAGAAAAACTATTGATAATAAAAGAATCTGCTTAAAAATACTAAAGATGGCCTTAGAAAATAGTAAACAAATTAGGAACAATGATTCGTTCGAATCAAGTGGGACCAATAGAATACAATGCAATCAATGTCAAAGCTACACTCTAGTTTTAGACGTACTCTCAAGTGAATATGTTTGTAGTACTTGCGGCTGTGTTTCAAATGAAAAAATCTATAATAATGATTTGCCTTATTTTGAGAAAGGAGAATACAAGGATAAATCTCGTATAGGCATGCCAGAATCTTTGACCGTAAGTCATAAGGGACTTTCTACT
>DASVGC010000312.1:0-2810 GCA_036379735.1 Nitrososphaeraceae archaeon | reverse complement strand
GTTAACAAGAGGTTTATCTCCTTCAGAAGCACTAGAACTATATGTAGTAAACGAGCTTTCAAGAGCACGTGATAGAGCAGGCAAAACGGCTGACCGAGCTTTTCCGGATGATAATTCTGGTGTCATTATGGCATCAACTGGCGCAAGAGGTTCTACTCTAAATATTGGACAGATGACAGCTGCATTAGGTCAGCAGTCAATTAGAGGTAGAAGAATCACCAAAGGATACAGAGACAGATCACTTCCTCATTTCAAACCCAATGATGCTAACCCTGATTCTAAAGGATTTGTAAAATCAAATTATAGGGACGGTCTGAGTCCACTAGAATTTTTCTTCCATGCAATGGGTGGAAGAGAAGGATTGGTCGATACTGCAGTAAGGACTCAGCAGTCCGGATACATGCAGAGAAGATTAATCAATGCACTTGAGCACATGAAGATAGAATACGATCAAACTGTTAGAGATCCACATGGCAACATTATACAATTTGTATATGGTGAAGACGGGATAGATCCTGCGAAAAGTGATCATGGTGAAGCTGTAAATATTTCTAGATTGATAGAGGGAGAATTGCTTGTCGACGAAGGCAAAAAAGCCAACGAAAAGGAAGTTGTAGAGATAGTTAATAAACACTCAAAGACTCTCAATCCGAAATTAAGAGAAAAGTTGTTACAATCACTTAGTGAAAGTAAGATAAGTAGAGACGGTGCTAACAAAGTAGTAAAGAAAACAATTGATCTGATAAACAGGGCAATGGTAGAACCCGGAGAGGCCGTGGGAGTAGTTACCGCTCAGTCTATTGGTGAACCAGGTACTCAGATGACGCTTAGAACATTCCATTTTGCGGGAGTTAAAGAAAGAAACGTTACATTAGGTCTTCCAAGACTAATCGAACTTGTCGACGCAAGAAAGAAGCCGGTAACACCTACAATGGATGTTTATCTTGACGAAGAACACAGAGTTTCAAGAGAAAAAGCACTCAACGTAGCAAGAGAGATTATATTTACAAAGGTAGCAGACCTGATTGAGAGGTCCGAGACTGATTACTCTGGTATTCTGACATTCCACATTTCTGACACCAAATTGTCTGAACGAGGATGTTCAATCGAGGACATTATGGAAGTACTAAAGGGACCCAAGAAAAAATATGACGTTACTCTACAGGAAGCAAAGAAAATAATCAAGATTTCTATTGCAGGTGAACCTGACGCCCAAACGTTACTCACAATGAAGAACAAATTATTGAATGCTAGAGTTAAAGGTGTCCAGGATATTGAAAGAGTAACAATTGTAAAACAGGATGAAGAATGGGTTATTCAAACCGCTGGATCAAATCTTTCAAAGATAATTGCAATAGAGGGCATTGATACATCTCGAATCACAACAAATAATGTTTATGAAGTTTGGCAAACTCTTGGAATAGAAGCAGCCAGGAATGCACTGATTAAGGAAATAACTAATACATTAGAAGAACAAGGATTAGAAGTTGACATGAGACATATTATGCTGGTTGCAGATCTTATGACATCAAAAGGACATTTGCAACAAATTGGACGACATGGAATCGCAGGTACTAAAACTTCAGTGTTGGCACGTGCCGCGTTTGAAATTACTGTACCTACTATTGCAAAGGCTTCTTTGGAAGGCCAAATAGAGTCCCTTAAAGGCGTAACAGAAAACGTTATAGTAGGCGCCACTGTACCTATTGGTACGGGTATGGTCGATCTTTACATGAGTGTGAAGGATGAAAATGAAAAATCTCGAAAAAACAATTAAAGAAGCAATCAGTACAAAAAAATGCAAAATAGGGACCAGAGAAGTAATGGGCTCAATCAAAGGTTCAAAACTTATAGTTCTTTCAAATTCGTTGATTGATGATAATAAATCAAAAATCTTGGAGGAGGCAAAAGCAGCACAGGTGCCAACGTTACAATATGATGGTAATTCAGTTCAGCTAGGAAGATTGTGCAATAAAACATTTAGAATAAGTGCAATATCTCTGAAAGTTGGCAAGGATAATGAAATTCAAGAATTACTCAATGAATTTGGAAATAAATGATACATATGAAAAATTGTTGTTACAATAAAGAGATTTTTCAAATAAAATTTTTATAAAGGACTCTAAAATGCAAAATCAAAATTCAAACCCATCATTCGACTCAATAGCAGAGGTTAAAAAGTAATTTGACTGAAAAAATCAAGCTAACTTCTGATGAACTACGACTGATGTCTTTATTTCAGAATATAACCGGTGCAGTTGCACGTGACTGCGTAGTTGACGAAAAGATGGATAGGGTAATTTTCATTGTAAATAAAGGGCAGATGGGATTGGCTATTGGTAAAGGCGGGTCAACCATAAGGCAGTTGCAAGGGATTGTTACAAAAAAAGTCGAATTAGTCGAATATTCCGAAGATCCTTCTAACTTTTTGGGTAATGTGCTTAATTCCGATATGATTAACGAGATAAAGATTAATAATAGATTCGATGGTTCAAGACAAGCTGTCGTGGTAGTGGATTCAAAAAAGAAAGGCATAGTAGTGGGAAAAGAGGGACGTAATGCGGAGAAGGCAAGAATCTTGGCAAAAAGATACTTTCAGATTTCAAATGTTATGATAGTGAGTGAAGATCATGCACAGAATTATTGAGGTTAGTTGGTAATTGGCAAAATCACCCTTAGGACTATTTTCTGGTAGAGTTTTAAAATCAAAGAGAAAGAGGATGAGGTGGTCGAATAAGTACTACAAGAGGCGAATGCTCATGTTAGACAAAAAGGCAAACCCCTTGGAAGGAGCTCCACAGGCAAGGGCT
>DASVGC010000311.1:0-2838 GCA_036379735.1 Nitrososphaeraceae archaeon | reverse complement strand
TTTAACGAAGTCTTTCCTTCTTGTGAACTAAGAACCTCAAATATTTTTTTGGCCGTATCATAACTTGGTTTACATCGTCCTGATTCAATTTGGTTTATCATTGATGTGCTAATTCCAGATAAAGATGCCAACTCGCGTTGCGTTAGACCTAATCTCAGCCTTCCTTGCTTAATGTAATCAATCCGCGGAAGCATTTACAGATTATTTATTCCGATTTCATATTTTTATAGTAATAGTACAAGACATGAAAATTCGTTAGAGTAGGGGCTGTGGCTTAACCTTATATTATATTGACCTGAAAATGACATATTATTAGAAATGAGTCAAGACACCCACAAGAAAAAGTGGGACTCTGTGAAGAGATACAAACTGACTAAGATGTTAAACCAACTGTCAAACATTACCGGTCATGGAACAGAATTAGTTACAGTATATGTCCCTCCACGAAGACCAATTTTTGAAGTGATAGGTCAACTCAGAAACGAATCAGGTACGGCGTCCAATATCAAATCGGATTTAACAAGAACTCATGTTCAGGATGCCCTGAGTAAAACGGTTGAACATCTAAAATTATTCAAGGAAACACCAGAGAACGGTCTTGCAATTTTTTGCGGAGCAATTCCAAACAATAAGGGAATTGGGAATGAAAAAATAGAGCTTTTTTCAGTTTTGCCACCAAAACCTATTCAGATTAATCTATACAGATGCGATGATCATTTTTGGACAGATCACATCAAAGATATGCTTAGAGATGAAAAAGTAATAGGGCTCCTTGCCATTGATAGCCAAGAAGCAGGATTAGGCATACTCACAGGTGATAGATGGGAAGTGATTGATACTTTAACATCAGGAGTAGCTGGAAAACATAGACAGGGAGGTCAATCTGCTCGAAGATTTGAAAGACTAAGGGAAAATGAACTTAACGAATATTTTCACAGAATTGCAGAACACGCACAAAAAATCTTTATCGACGAAAACAAAATTAGTGGTTTAATAGTTGGAGGACCGGGTCCAACTAAGGAGAACTTTTTGAAGGAAGAATACCTTGATTATCGACTCCAAAATAACGTACTTGCCACATTAGATAGCTCCTACTCTGGAAGTGAAGGTGTTAGAGAAATACTAGAAAAGGTAAACGAGCAAGGAATAATCTCAGAATACAGGTTACTGGAGGAAAAAAAATTGGTAAAAAAGTTCATGAGTCAGGTGTACTCTGATGAAGGATTGGCAGTATATGGTATTCATGATGTATTGAACATGCTGAAAAGCGGAATTGTGGATACTTTGATAATTACGGATGAAATCCCATACATGCATTTACAAATCAAGTGTAATAAATGCGGAAATACTGAGGAAAAATATATCGATAGACTCAATTTAATAAGCGTGAAACAGGAGGAAGTATCAAAGTCGTGCTCCAAATGCGGGAGCCAAGATAGGGAAATTTTAGAACAGGATATTGTTGATCAACTTGAAGAATTATCCGCTAACATTGGAACTAAATTGGAAGTCATATCATCAAAAACAGAAGAAGGAGCGCAATTGGGAAGCCTAGGAAATATGGGAGCTATTCTACGTTTCAAACCCTCTCATTGATGTATTAATGCAAGACTAGCTGGCTTTTATGCCGTCAACACTCAGAGATGCCCTCACTTTTTTAGCAATCTTTTCTAATTCCTCGTCTGAAATCAAATTTCTTGAAGGCCATCTTCCATTTGGTGAATCATAACTGTATCTAGGAATAATGTGGACATGGACATGAGGCACTATTTGATTGGCTGCTCTGCCGTTATTTTGTCCAATATTTAACCCCTTGGCATCCAGTGCTTTCACTATACCTTTTGCCAAGAATGAAACTGTAGAAAATAATTTTCCTACTTCATCATCATCCATAGTGAAAATACTCTCGTGGTGATTCTTGGGAACTACAAGAGTATGTCCCTTGTTAATCGGATATTTGTCCATAAAGGCTAGGAACGCAGAATTCTCAAATATTTTCACTGCACTCAATTCATCGTTGATTATGGAGCAGAAAATGCATTTTGTGTTTAACTTCAATAGTTAAATCCATGTCTCTTGCTGATTTATGTTTTTGTCGATAAGTTGTCTGCGTGACTTTTAAATAGGTCAAATTTTTTTCTAACTATAAATGGCTGAAACGATCGAGATAAACGAGTTTAACTTGAATTTAACATTCACCTGTCCTAAATGCGATTATAAAAATGAAGATATTCCAGCTGTCGATATTGCCAACAACAATGCAGAATGCGGAATGTGTGAAACTTTATTCAAAATAGAAGGAATAGACAGCGTAAAGATATTTGCACTCATTGAGTAAATTGAGCTGTTTTATGATACTTAATTTAGTATCAATGTTATCTTAAAATACGCTTTAATCTTAATTTTAGTGATGGAACTTATCAGTAGAACTGTAGTTACTGGCCCAGCTAGAGCTCCACATAGAGCGATGTATAAGGCGATGGGTCTAAATGATGACGATTTATCAAAACCCATTGTGGGTGTTTCGTCTACCTGCAATGAAGCAACCCCTTGCAATATCCACCTAGGTGACTTGGCACAGCACTCAAAGTCCGGTGTAAGGGATTCTGGTTGTACCCCTAGAGAATTTACCGCCGTTTCTGTTTCGGATGGTATTGCGATGGGTCATGAGGGCATGAAGGCATCTCTGGTAAGTCGTGAAATTATAGCTGATTCACTTGAAATAATGATGCGCGCGCACAGATACGATGCACTTGTTGGAATCTCTGGATGCGATAAGAGCCTGCCAGGAACCATCATGGCTATGGCAAGACTCAATCTTCCTTCAATATTTGTATA
>DASVGC010000310.1:0-4637 GCA_036379735.1 Nitrososphaeraceae archaeon | reverse complement strand
TTGAGCGATTCAGTACGTGATTACAAAATTGAATCTAATTCTATTTCATTACTAATTGATGGTATGGCAAATTCTGGCGGATTTGAATCTAAAAATCTTTCGGATGGTATTGACATAATTCGGACAATGACAAAGGATAGCAATTGCACACGATTCCTGTCATTTGTGGGCTCTATTATCTCAACGGGAGCTAGAGGAATTATAAAAGACATGATAAAACGCAAAATGTTCGATTGTGTGATCACAACTTGTGGTGCGCTAGATCATGATATCGCACGTACTAGTACAAAATATTATTCAGGTGACTTCCGGATGGATGATGGCATGCTTTATAGAAAGAATATACATAGATTGGGAAATGTGTTGGTCCCTCAAAATAATTATGGTCCGGTCATTGAAGATAAGGTGCAAGCTTGTTTAGAAAATCTGTATAAAAAAGGATCGCGAAGTATCTCGACGTTTGATATAACAAGAAGTATAGGCGAGACATTGGATGATTCTTCTTTTCTATACTGGGCATACAAGAATGACATTCCAGTCATAGTACCTGGAATAGTAGATGGTGCCGTTGGAAGTCAGATATGGTTCTTTTATCAGAAACACAAGGACTTTATTGTAAATATTTTATTGGATGAAACAAGACTTTCTGATTTGGTTTATGAGGCATCCAAAACGGGTGCCTTTATTATCGGAGGCGGAATTTCAAAACACCATACCTTATGGTGGAATCAATTCAGAGGAGGATTAGATTATGCTGTTTCTATTACAACAGCTTCTGAATGGGATGGTAGCTTGAGCGGAGCGCTGGTAGCTGAAGCAATATCTTGGGGAAAAGTAAAGGGTAGAGCCAGACAAACTACAATACATGGTGAGGCAACTACTTTGTTACCATTCATTTATGCTGCTTTGTTGAAATAAGATATATCAATTCATTATTGATTATCAATTTCAATTTCCGGTTGCATTTCTATCTATTATTTTTACAGAGTTTATCCTCGCTAAATCAGGATCTTGTGGCTGATCGTTTTGTACAGTTGACAATGCAGCGATTTTATCTACGGCATCCATTCCATTTACTACTCTACCGAACACTGTATACTGGTTGTCCAAAAATTTAGAGTCGTTTAAAACAATGAAAAATTGTGAACCAGCACTATTGGGATCTGAGGATCTTGCCATTGAAACTATTCCCCTTTCATGAGGTATGTTACTGAATTCTGCGTCAATTCTATAACCCGGATCACCCGTGCCCCAAGCGGCCATGTCCGTGCTATTCTTAGTATTCGGATCTCCACCTTGGATTACAAATCCTTTCACAATTCTATGGAATATCGTTCCATTGTAGAATCCAGATTCTGCAAGTTTCTCAAAATTACTTACATGGTTTGGTGCTACTTGTGGAAAGAATTCAATGGTTATAGGGCCTTGAGTTGTATCTAGTACGGCTAGTTTAGATTGATTATTTGTCTCCATAACACTACTAGTAGAAGTGCCGTTTATTGAAAATTTCTCTTGATTTTCAATCTTTTCATTGTACGGATCCGATGTAGTTTTGGGAATATAGTTTTTATTTACTTCATAAACTAACACTCCGAAAAACAGACCCGGCCTATTACTGTTGAAGCTGTCAGATGAGTAAGCAAGTTTCAATGGTTGGTCAGATGTTGCATTTTGTGGATATTTGATATGTTTTGCATAAATGGCCATTGCCCCTGGTTGATATTCCCCTGAAGGTGCACCATTTAGAATATAGGAAACAGGTGTAAAGGGTATCAGTTGTCCTAGCAAGGTACTATTCCAGAAGAATTGAGTAGGAGTAAACCCGTCTTGTTCAAGATATCTATTTTCATCAAATCCGCCAATTCTTATGAACCACTGCTTTTTGCTTTCATCACCGCCATTCCCTAAAACATAGAGTTCGCTACTATTGATTCCACTAAATCTTTGTCCTACGATGTATACTACTATATAGTCAGATTTTAGATCCTTTGCAATCTTGAGCCCGTTCTCAGTTTGATCCATAAACATCTTGGCTATGGTTGCAATTCGCGTTTGATTAATTGTAGCGTTATCGGCCAAACTGGTTCTATTTGATAGTGTTGTTATCCAGTAACCATAATCCCACCATGATGCTACTACTGAATTAGATGATGTATTAGCTGCAATCCAGTCTAATGCATTTATCCAATCATTGGTCTTGACTCTGAATCCAGTTCCTCCATTTGCTATTGAAGGAGGAATGTCAGCAGAACTTAACCAATTTGAATTCTGTGGATACAAGACACCATTGTCTATTACCGGAATCGAAACTAGTACTACAACAATAACAGCGTACACAATTTTTATGGGCCTTTCCATCTGAGAAGTTTTTTCAATTTCGGTCTTTCTTTTTCGTTTATGTGAAGGTTCTGATAACTTGTAATTCATGACAGTTCTTGTGATTTCGTATAGTCCTATTCCTGCCAAGAGTATTATTCCTATAGATGAGAAAACAAGTAATCTAGCAAAAGTTGCACTTACATAAACTCCTGTGATTCCTATTATCAAGGCGAATATTGACATGTCGTTTCTACGTCTGAATGCCATTAGTGCTCCAAACCCAGCAAACATTAACAGGATTGAATAATCTGTAAAGTATTCTACCAGAGTTGGAGTAAAGTGTTCTGCAACCGATTCAACAAGCGGATTCTGAGCAGAGAGAAATGGATTAACTGCATTAAGATATCTGAATGAGGATCCATGGAAACTTCCTGAAACCATAATTCCTATTGCAATAGCAAAAAATGCTCCGATCAATATCCAATTGTTTCTTAAAAAAGTATTCGATGAACTAAATTTCCTGAGAACTGAAGAAGCTATCAAGAATATTGTTCCTCCAATCAGGGCTATGCCAGGAAGTCCAAAAACAAAAGACAAACCTGGTCTAGGCGACAAACCGGCCGCGAATATTGTTGCTGCGGTAAAGACAATCGCAACAATTAAGGGGACTTTAACGTCATTTCTTAGGAAGGTTACTGCGAAGAAGAATAATGAGATTGGTATGCTAAAGTACTGAATTCCACCCCATGATGCATTGGCAAGTCCTAACAATAATCCTCCCGCAACTGCTTTTACTATAGCTAAGCTTGGTTTATGCTTTATAGCTGAAATTAGTAAATAAAGGGCCAAAAGCGCGAGAAATAATCCAAGAGGTTCAGATTTGAACCATCCCAGGTTTCCTCGTTGGATAAGTGCAGGAGTAAACGCAATGAGTAAAGCAGAAAATAGACCCGCTGTAGTTCCAGCAAGCGATCTAACTAATGCAAAGACGACAATTGTTGTAAGTGATCCTACAATGACGGGTAAAATTATTGTAAAATCTAGTATCGAGCTATTTCCTCCAAATATTTTGTACAAGTATGCCGCTGTAACATGCAGTCCAACTTGTGAAGTCCTAGGTATGTCTCGACCATCCGGATACCAAGACATGTTATCATGCCAGTTTAGATATGCCTCAAGACCGTTGTCTATGATGTATTTTGTAGCCCTGTAATCAAAATACGGATCGAATTCATTGAGATAGTATCCGTACTTTATCGGATAAGAACGCATAATGAAAGCTGTTGAAAATGCAATAGCTAGTACAGCGATAACTAACATATGACGAACCTTGAAATTATAACTTCCTACATGAAATAGGACGCCGTCTCCAGATAACATGATAATGCTTGTTGATTTTACTCATTTTTTAACGTACTGAAAATATTTTTGAATGTCATTTTTCTAAAAAAATAATGACGATAATGAATTTATCAAATTTTATTTACTGTTTCTAATAAAAGAAAGGGGGAAGTAAGAGGGAATATTGACTGCGAAAGTATTACCTCTTTGATTTTGATTTTGACTTTGATTTAGTTCCTTTCTTAGCAGACTTCGATTTCTTTTTAGCTGCCATTTGCAATGATATTAGAAAAACAGATCGTATATAAGTTTTAATTTTTGAAAAAAATTTTAACTATTCTGACTCTAAAATCTCTGTTTTACATACTGTGACCAGTTCTGAGAATCGTATTGCATCTTCTTTATTACCTACAATCGTACCATAATGCATTGGAATCGTAATTTTTGGATTAATTAGTTCATTTATTGCCTTAGATGCTTCCTCAGCTGTCATGACATAAGTTCCGGAAACGGGTATTAATGCAATTGTTGAGTTTGTGTCTTTCATTTCTGGAATGATGTCCGAATCTCCAGTATGGTACAATCGATCATTACCAAATTCCACAATAAATCCAATTTTCTTGTCATTCTTTGGATGAAATTCCTTGTCGACATTGTAAGCAGGAACAGTTTCTATTTTCAATTCATTCACTTTCACACTATTACGGGGATCAATTCCAATCGATTCTTTCACATTTAGACTCTTCAATTGCGATAGACACTCTTGAGCAGAAACAATAACCGTTGTTTCATTAACAATATTCTTCAAGTCTTCAATTGACAAGTGATCAAAATGATTATGTGATACAAGTACAACGTCAGCATCAGAAATATTCTCGTGCTTTTTACTTAATTTGTAAGGATCGATGTAGATATTCTTGCCTTCATAAGTTATTTTAAAACCAGCATGTCCGGTCCATGATATACTAATATTATTG
>DASVGC010000309.1:0-5171 GCA_036379735.1 Nitrososphaeraceae archaeon | reverse complement strand
TAACTAAAAAGTTAAGGGGTACAAATGCTCTCTCTGCGGTCATGATTTTTTCATTTAATGCAAACACGTTGAAATTCCTATCAAATACCATTAAAGTCCTAAGAAAAAAAGTTGAAAACGATCTAAGGATAGCCATATTCACAAACAATGACTTGTTGCAAGAATCACAAGGTATGGATGTTGATTTTAGTACGACTGATTTAAGGGCCCTTATAGAATGGGCAAAACAGGAATATCGCAGTATATCACAGTAATCTTGTCCAGTAATCATTAATGGGCCGAAAGGGATTTGAACCCTCGGCCTTTCGATTATCAGTCGAACGCTCCGCCAAGCTGAGCTATCGGCCCATAAATCGAATTAATTAGAGGATATTTATTCTTGTGGATGGCCATGTCTTTGATAAAAATGCATTTAAGTCATGCAAGAAACTAACTTGTTAATTGACTCTTCAGATCAACAAGGCTGCAATAATTACAAAATTTAGGAATGAATTAGCAGGGAATGCTGCCAGATTTATTGCAAACTTTTTGGACAAAAAACAGATCAAAGTTTTCTCAATTGAATCTCTAGACATCGAAAATGTTCAATCCGTTGATCCCAAGGAACTTGTCAATATTGATCTTGATTTGGTATTTGCTATTGGTGGAGATGGTACAACTCTTCGTGCATTCAGAATGATAAAACAGAGTACTCCAGTTTTCAGTTTGAACATTGGAGGTACAAGAGGAATCCTTGCAGAAGCAAATACAAAACCAATTGAAGAACAACTCCTCGATATTTTTAATGGAAATTATTTTTACGACAAAAGGTTGAGACTTCAGGCAAGCATTGACGGAAAAGTAATAGGTCCTGCCCTTAATGATATAGTAATCACTAGAACAAATTTGACCAAGACTCCTACAATAACAATTAAAGTGTTTGATTATCCAATTTCACAAAAAATGGATGGAGTGATAATTTCAACAGCCACAGGTTCCACCGGACATGCCCTTTCATTGGGTGGCCCCATAGTCCATGAAAATATGAATTGCGCCATGATATTACCAATTGCACCGGTTAACAAGACACCTGCATTGATCGTGCAATTAAGAGATATTACTATCAGTACTACCGATAATTCCAAAATAATTATTGATGGTCAGCAAGTGTATGACGCTACACCAGAAAATCATATCACTATTTCTAAATACCCATTTGATGGAGTATTCCTCCGAATTGGTAAAAGAGGAATAAGACAACTTGAAAAACTTGGTTTCTAAGACAATTTCAAAATTTGCCTTAGATGCAACTGCGTTTTATCAAGGGTTCCATTTGCACTCCAACAGTACCTGCATCACGACAGGATTGGTATTTGAAGAGATATCGCATATACAAAAAATGCTTTCAGTTTTGGAGACTTTGATATCAAATAAAAGAATAATAATACTTGAACCATCTGAAGAATCATTAAAAATGATCAAATCGTCAATTACTCAAATAGGCGAGACTCGACTTTCTGACGCTGATATTTCGATTATCGCCTTGGCCAAAGAGTTCAATGTCCCACTTGTGACTGATGATTTTGCAATATGCAACTTGGCAAAAACGTTGTCAATTGAATTACTTAATTTGGGAACAAAAGGAATTAAGGATTCAAGAAAATGGGTCAAGTTTTGTAAAAGCTGTGGAAAGGGTTATCCACCGACTCAAACAGTTTGTTCTCTGTGTGGAAACAAATTAAAAATACGATTTAAAAAATTGATCGGTTCAGCAACTGTTAGGCTACAGAATGAACATTAAGAATTTGTTTGTAGATTCATTCAGCTACTTGAATAACGGTTGGATGAAGTAACTGTATGTACACCGAGTTTGTTTTGAGTTCTCGCTTGTCAAATATGATCTGAGCATCATTTCCAAATTTCTTGATATAACTTACAATAATAAGTGCCCAGGGTACAATTGATCTATCTTTTGAATGGGAATGTAATTTTAGGATGTTGTTTTGGGTATCATGTTCTAGGTATCCAGAATAGCTGATTCTTAGCGCATAATCTACGATACGTATTATTTCTTCAGTACTTTGGCATTGTGCTTCACTACTAAATTTTTCAATTTCAGATACAAGTAAGGGGTAATCGATATCTTGCTTCATTGACATATCCAATAACAACTGTGAGAGTTCATTTTCCACCATTTTAGATAAAATTAGTGCAGCTTTTGAAACTTTACCGTCGAGCATACCAACATTTACTCTAAGTGCTTTCTTCCATTTTTCATCAAATAATTTTACATATGCCGACCCAAATGGATCTGTTGTCAATACCAATGAAGCTTTTCCATTAGTACTATCTATAAAAATAATCTTCTTATAATCAAAAATCAATATGTTGCCAGAAATAGTATCAGACCTGGTTTCTACACTATCCGGTAATGTACCAATCACATTAGTCGCGAGGGATTCAAATCCCAGTAACATTTTGGTTTTAACTCCTTTTTTGGAGGCAGCAGCAATAGAAGTCTTACATTGGAAAACGACATTTTGCCCCCACGAATCCAGAATCAAATCTATATTTGATTTACTGGATGATATCAATTCTTCAATTTTTTTCACTACTATATTTGGTTCTAATATCAAGTATTTTTTTTCCTCATAGGATTTTTTTCCTTCTTCTCTCAATTTCTCCAGATTATTTAAGATACTGTGCATTGAATCCAATCTTCTTTCCTGCAGTGTAATTATATCTCCAAATGCCTCATTAGGCTGAGTGGCCGCTGCTATCATTGGTTTCTGACTAGAAATAGTTGCAAGTTTTTTTCTTTCCAATTTTTTTAAAGTTGTATATATTTTTGTTCTGGGTAGATTAGAATAATAGGCAATTTCGCTTGCACCCAGAGTGCCTTTTGAAACTAAAGTAATGTAGGCCATCGATTCATATTTAGACAAACCAAACTCTTCCAAATTTGCTACAAGATCCAGATAATTCGGAATATCATTAGGGCGCTTAATCATAAGAACTTGTTCTACATTATGGACGTAAAGCAAGATGTCAATTTGATTGCACAAAACAAAAAAAAATGTAAAGCTGAAATTGCAAAACAGTGACCCAAAAAATAAATGAAATACTCATTTTTCTCAGAATTTATTGGTGTTTTGCTACTCTAGGCGAATTTATTGATAAAAAGGCATTATCTATAAACACAAAATCTTATTCTGAGGTTAATTGTTATCATTTTTTTTCTCTTTTGGGGATAAAAGCCTGACAATTTTTCCATGCTTTGTTCAATTTATTTTGTCGCTTGACCAATATAGATTCACAATGCAGTAATTCAAAGGAAGACTCAGAATTTGTATGAGTATATGAGTTTAGCTCCACAGGAACTAGAGAATAGTGCTAGTAAATATGCTGCTGAGGCGATTAGATTGGACTCTGAAGGTTCCAATGGACAAGCAATTAGCGCTTATCAAAGGGCTGTTGAAGCCTTAGTCAAGTTAGTACAAATCTATCCTGATTACAAGTTGAATAAAATTTACATGGAGCGAGCAAGCTCCTATCAAAATAGAATAAAAGCACTGCAAATGTCCAATCCTCTATGTGATTCTGATGTTAACAAATTGGGAAACTTTGATCAAAAACCTGCGAATTCAACGAATTTTGTTCTGAACAACATGCAATCAGCAAAGAAGAAAAATGAGCCCAATCCAGGATGCAGTTTGTACTTTGAAGAACTCTTGATGACGGATAAACCAAAGGTCTCCTGGAATGAAGTTATCGGTTTGGAGGACGCAAAAAGAGCAATGAGAGAATCTATAGTCTATCCAACTATACGACCTGATCTACTTCCTCTTGGATGGGCGCGAGGAATACTTTTATTCGGTCCTCCTGGTTGTGGAAAGACATTACTTGCCGCAGCTGCTGCAGCTGAAATTGAGGGTTATTTCATAAATGTTGACGCTGCTTCAATGATGAGCAAATGGTTGGGTGAAGCGGAAAAAAATGTCTCAAAATTATTTACTATGGCACGCAAGTTACACGATAGTGAAGGCGTTCCAGTCCTGATATTTGTAGATGAAATAGATTCACTTTTGGGTAATAGGAATAGCGAGGTAGGAGGTGAAGTTCGAGTAAAAAACCAGTTTTTGACTGAAATGGATGGCATAAATGGAAAATCAAGAGAATCAAAACTTTATGTCATTGGTGCGACCAACAAGCCATGGAGCTTAGAAGCAGGTTTTCTCAGAAGATTTCAAAAAAGGATTTACGTATCTCTGCCTAACAGGGAATCTCGGATTCATCTCTTTGATCAATATACAAAAATGTTACAAATGGAATCCACTCTAAAAATTGAAGACTTGGCAAAATTAAGTGATGGTTACAGCGGAAGTGATGTCAAGGACATTTGTCAGTCAGTTCAGTTGCGCGTAGTCGATGAGTTATTCCAAAGTGGAAAAGGACTAGATAGCGATTCAAGTACTCGATCTATCACTGAATCTGATTTTAAGGAAATTCTAAAAATGAGGAAACCCAGTGTAAGCATGGACATGATTCGGGCTTACATGAGATGGAGCGAGCAGTTCAAGGCCCTTTAGAACTAGTTTGCTTTTTGAAAACTAGTAATGGCCTCAGTTATTTTTCTTGATGCAGACTCTTTTCCTTCCCATCCTGATAACTTTACAAATTTACCATTTTCCAGTTCTTTGTAGTGTTCAAAGAAATGCTTTATCTGGTCCTTCAGATGTTGTGGCACATCTTCTATATCTTGAACTTCTGAAAAGCTAGGATCAATTTTGGATGTTGGTATTGCCACAATTTTTGAATCTTGACCTTCTTCATCCTCAGTGTGTAGTACGCCTACTGGTATTACTTTTATCATAGACAATGGGGCTAGTGGCGTCTCTCCTAACACTAAAACGTCTACGGGATCTCCGTCTTTCTCAAGGGTGTTGGGGAGGAATCCGTAATTACAAGGATAATACATTGCAGTAAACAATTTTCTATCCACAAAAATAAAACCACTTTCGGTATCATACTCGTATTTTATACTACTACCTTTTGGGATTTCAATTATTACTGTGCACTGATCAGGTGACTGTTTTATAGAACTAATTCCTTGATGTGTTGTCATACATTCTAGATATTAACTGCTATTTATATTCGAAAAGGTTTTGGATGGGTTAGCTTGATTTACCATT
>DASVGC010000308.1:0-7869 GCA_036379735.1 Nitrososphaeraceae archaeon | reverse complement strand
CCCCAATATCCATTTTTTATAATTCTTAGTTTTCTTTATTTTAATTATCAAGCCTTAGTATATTATAGTAATAACTGCAGAAAACAATACTGATTGATTTACTTGATTATGTTTATGAAATGTATATTCAAAGAGTTACTCTTAACAGGGAAACAATTCCAACAAGTTCTGCTATATGAATTGCAACAAAATAAGGCAACAAATCGTTCGGATAAAGTGGCGCCATAGCTAAGTAAGCGTACACTGCTATTAAATTATGAAGCATTAACATTACAGTAAAGAACATCAGACCAATCGTAAATACAGCTTTAGTTTTGTTATATATCCTGGAATAAATCACTAACAATGTCAGTAGGACACCAACATTCAACACACTTATCACGGTGCTTATGTTCATAAGGAGACTCATAGGGAAGAATCACAATAATACAAATTACCTTATCTACTTTTTTCCAGATCCCATCCAATTCATAAGCGGACGCATCGAACAAAGAAAATGGAAAAAAAATAATACAAAGATTGTGTATCATATTCCAATCAATGGGCCTAGATTTAAAACCAATCCTTACATATTCTAGCATAAAGCTAAGTGATCTTTCAAACAAAATAATCGCTGTAGACGCTTTCAATACAATTCATCAATTTTTAGCTACAATTCGCGGAAGTACAGGAGAACTACTTACTAACTCTCAGGGAGAAACTACAAGCCATTTGAGCGGACTTTTCTATCGTAATATCAATTTACTTGCGGAAGGTATCAAACTAGTCTATGTCTTTGATGGTGTATCCAGCCCGTTAAAAACAGGCGAAATCCAACGCAGACAACAAATCAAGCAGATAGCAGCTGAAAAATATGAGAAAGCACTTGTCCAGGGTAAACTAGAAGAAGCAAGAAAATACAGTCAAGCAACATCAGTCCTGACTGATAAAATGATAGAAGAATCAAAGAGATTACTCTCTTTTATGGGAATTCCTTCAATACAGGCTCCATCAGAAGGAGAAGCGACCGCAGCAAAGCTAACTAATTCCGAACTGGTACAGATTTGTGCGAGTCAAGATTATGATTCCATTCTATTTGGTGCAAAACGACTTGTGAGAAATATTACAATAAGTGGTAAAAGAAAAGTTCCAAATAGAAATGCCTTCATTGATGTTCCTCTAGAAATATTTAATCTCGAAGATATTCTTAATCAAACTAACTTGACTAACGAACAGCTTGTTGATGTAGGAATCCTGATAGGAACGGACTATAATATTGGGGGTATACCAGGAATAGGGCCAAAAACTGCATTGAAATTAATACAAAAATATTCAAAATTGGAAAATATTGATCAACTTCAGGAACAACTCTCTAACGTTCCATATGAAGAAATTAGGGAACTTTTTTTGAAACCAAAAATTGCAAATGTTACTACTAATGATATTAAATTTGAACCTGTTGATTATGATAAGGTAGTTCAATTTTTATGCACAGAAAAAAGCTTTTCACAAGATCGTGTGGATTCGGGCTTACAAAAGGTTCAAAATTCAGAAAAAAACAAGAATCAATCATTGGAAAAATGGTTCTAAACATGATTTCTTAATAATTATCTTATGCCAGAATTTACTAATTCTTTGAAGGTAATAATTCTCTCCTCTTCAATTCTTTTCTCTTTTCAGTATCAAATCTTCCAAGCTCATAATGATTCATATCGACAAATTTCATCCCTTTCACGAGAACTGGATGTACCTCCTTAATTTTTTCAAAAATTTGTTGACATATGTAGCGATAATCGGGATGCCCCTGTGCTGTAGTACGCAATTCAATCACATGGTAAAGCTCTCTCAAGTTTATCTTCATGAAATATGGGTATTTATATGCAAAGTTAACTGCATACTGAGCTTCAACTGGCATTGTCTTTGCAATATTTTGATAAGTATTACCACAAAGATACATGCATTCTTTGAAATCCTTTTCCATACCAGAATCAATAATTTCTTTTGGGACGTCATAACCATGCTTTGTAGAAAGCAATTGTCTTTCCATTGTAAGAATTCTGTGACGATGTAAATCTCGAAACATCCCATAATTAGTAAACATCTCAATCAAATATTCAACCATTTCAAATGCCCTACCTGGTCTATGTCTTCTATTTCCACGAAATTTTGTATAAGCCAAGATAATTTCATTTCTTTTTGATTGTGGAAATGATTTGACTAAATTTGTTATGTCATATAGCGATTGTCCTTGTGCATTTTCATATAATATTGCAGAAACAACTTTTACTTCTGCATCATTATTATCCATATAATCAATTAGCCTCACATCCATTGGAGAAGAATCAGGCCTAATATCCTTAAGATATTTATCCGTCAATTTGCTTATTTCCTTATTGGTATTTATCATAAACAACTGCAGAGCCTTACCATGTTTTTCATTTACTCGTTTAATAAAAGACGGTATCACACAGTCTAATTCAGAATTTATCATATATGCTAAATCTTTGAGCTCATTTAGTTCAGAGCAATATAAGCGTGTTAAAAGATATTCAAATGCTCTACCATTTCCCGTTATACCTAAATTCGTAAGAGTGGAGGCTGGCAGCAAATTACGTAAGATATCAAGTGTCTTAGATCTCACCGTACTGTGATACACCTTTTTTGCTGATTCTATATCCTGGTCATCAGATAATTTGCTGAAGGGTTTTTCTGATTTTGAAATTGAATCAAAATACATGATATCATCGATTGGTTCTATTTCTGAGATAAATTTCTGCATTAGATTGATACTTCTACTATAAACGTTAAACGAGTGATCACACGATTCTATATAGAGATCTGCATATTTCGATTCAAGTATTTTCCCGTCTCTATAATATCTATACATGTTACCAACTTTCTTATCAAAAGGTATGTAACGCGAGGATTTTTCCAAATAAGATAATCCGATTCTTTGGTCCTCAATTTTTTTTGCTGCAATGTTAGAGATCCACTCCACAGCAATTTGCGCCTCCCCCAATTCCGCAACAGAGTCATCACCATACTCTGATAATATCTTGTTATAGAATTCGCTTCCTCTGTTTGGATTTGCTGCAAACTCATCTAAGAATATCTTTCTCATTGTTTTATCAGATCTAGAATACCTCGACATCAGCGCACCTCTGTCGACCTGTCTAGGAGTCGTAATTGCAAATACGTGCTTATCAGAATTAGAAAAATGTTGATCGAGAATTGATTTTTCCTTATCCGAAAAATCATAATCAATGTTGAAATTCATAATATTAATAGAAAATAATCCTTATACTTATTTTTTCAGCTCACAGTAATTGCTAGTTTCACTGCACATCATGTATTAAAACATCTACTAAATTATTGATTATTTTTAACACTGCCATCATTATATCCTTGTTGTAATTCAATCTCATGAGCGATATTAAGCTCGAGTTTGTAGGTAAGCAGGTAAAAGATATGTACGGCGCCTATGTGGGAAAGGTGATCGGATTAGTCACGGATATCGATGGTTCTATAGAGTCAGTAGGTGTGGATTGTGGTTCAACCGGGTTGCAGAAGTTGTCGTATGAACAATTACTCGTCCAGGGAGACTATGTGATCTTTATACCAAAGTGGCGAATGGAAGCGCAAAAATTACTAAGACAAAAAAATCTTACTCTCAAGAGGGTTAAAGCCCTTGAAAATTTAGTAGAAGAAAACGATCTAATGAAAGACGATGCTGAGGTTCTGCATCTCATATATGAGAAAAGACTGGTTGATTTGGAAAGTAACGAACAAGAGGTCGTAAATGCCTTGAATTTAAGATTGCGAGAGCTAGATGTACAAGGCACAACGATAAAAACAATTATTTTCGATGCGAAGTTGCAGTATAGGAGTAATGATATCCTTGAAGAAACATATCATGAAATCAATACAAATTCTACTGAGTTGCTAGAACGTATTCAGCTGGAAAAAGATGAGATAAACAGCTTTCTCTCAAGAATTACTCAACCATATTCAGAGATAGTCGCTAATGGACCAGAAGACAACAACATCGATCAAACACAAACACATGAACAACATATTGGTGAGGCGGAAATGGAAACTGAGATTAGTAACATGGAAAATGACAATGAGGTTATCAAAGAACAGAATACTACCGAATCTGATAATTCTCAAGACGATGAGATGGAAAGCAATTGGTTAAATGAAGTACTTACTAAGGATACGACTTAGTAATCCGTAACTGAATAATGACTACGAACAGTATCATCTCCCATTTTTTTCAAGCGTATTTTTAGGGTAAATATCCAGATCTTAAGAGATAAACAACCTAATGCACTGTCAATGTAATCATGTTCTAGATTAATGTGCCAATACATTAAAATAAATAAGTTTAGTGTATCTTGATATGAAATACAGAAGCAGAACAGAAATAGTAGCAATGATCCTAGAAGCAGCAAATGGTGGTGCAACAAAGACCAGAATCATGTACAAAGCCTTCCTTAGCTATGCTCAATTGAGGGAATATCTTTCTGTACTTATTGAAAATAATTTGCTAGAATATTTAGAAGGCTCACAAAACTACAAAACCACAGAAAAAGGATTGAATTTCCTGAAAATGCACAACGAAATTGGCGAATTATTGCAAACCTCAGTAAAAGAACAAAGAATATAAAAAATTTACTTTTATCTTTTTTACTTTCTTTTTTTTATTATTTATATTCAAACGTCTAAGAATTTGTGTAAAATTCACTGCAATAATCAAATACTCACATTGATTCTAATCATATTTTGATTGAAGCATACAATGGTTGTATTGGGCACTATATCACTAGTGATATATATGTTAAAATGGAAGTTTGCCATTACCACTGCCAAATCTTTTCCATGAAATGCGGAATATGTAAGGAAGAAATAATTAGAGACAAACGAAGAGAGCATCTGAGATATCATAAATTAGACGATACACTAGTAGAATGGTTAATTGTAACCGATGATGATTTGATCTCACTTTATGAGAAGCAATAGAGTTTACCAAGAGTATCCGACCAATTAACATCTTTGAATATAACGTAAACAAAAGAATTAATTTGAACAGATCCAGATACTATCAACATGTCAGATAGTCCTCAGGTATCATGTCCTTATTGTGCATCGAAATTTAGCAATAACGAAGAATTATCAAAACATATTGATAGAATACATGGTGATTCTGGTTTATTGGAAGGCGATCGAAGACAATGGAAATAATCGGAAATAGATTATTAATCAAATAACATATCCAATTCTAAAATATTCCTTCAAATTTATTTTTGTTATTAACGTAATTTAGAATACATTTCACACTAGAACACTAATTTTGTATATAATAGGTCTGTATTGTAATTTTAAGAGTTCAATATTATGTTTAATTACCACAATATCAGATCTTGGTATCATAACAAAATATTCAATCTGTCTTTAAACATTTTTGACCCATACCATAAGAACGATATGTAATTTGGTATACTAATGAAAAAGAGTTATATCTCTGATTCACCATAATTTATATAGATAGAAATGAATTCCCGACTGATCGGGAAAAAAAGCAAATATCAAAAACACGAGTATTTGAGAAACACTATTGAATTGCAATACAAGGAATGCAAATCGTGTATGACAAGAACACAATTTGCTTGTGTTATTTGTGGGTTCTGTTGGAGCTGTCATTGGAAAGTTGAGCAATTGGCCAAAATACCAAAGTATCTACTCGATGATGTAATTAATGAGTAGTCTTGAATTTTAGTAATGAAATTACAAAAACAAAAAACAAAACTAGTGGTTATTATCCTAATTCAACAATCTTGTTAGGTGTACGACTATCGTAATCTATTTTTTAATTGTGAAATGATCCTTGTCGGTGTTTTCTCTATTCTCATAAAATTTCGCATCCAATCTTGTTCCATTCTCTACAATATCTATATTCAAAAACCCATGTCTCAGAAATTGAGTTACAACATATGGAGCTTGATTTGAAAATGGATAGAGATCTTCCCCTCCGGTACCTATTGTTACAAATATGGGTCCCTTAGTGTCATATTCGTATTTCTCTGTTTCTGTATCTGTAATTATGGGAGTAAACGCCCTCGTCTCGTTAAAATTGATTGGGTAGGTTCGTTGATAATTATGGTTGTGTGCTTGCAGTACAACATCGACACCATATTTATCAAAAAGTGGATGGTATAGGTCATGCAATTCATCAAGACCTGGGTGTGTGGTATTAGAAGAATAAAAGGATCTAAATGAGTATACAATTATCCAATTAGTACTTTTATTTTGATGCGCTCTTTCCAGATCATCTTTTACAAACGTGTATTGTTCTGAAGTTTCATTATATGGTATCACTCTATTTTTGGCTGTTGCCATTGATAGAAAATGAACATTTCCATAATCAAATGAGTAGTAAGGGCTATCCATATTAAAATGGTTCATATATTCAGTAAATTTCGCAGGAAACATTTCATTATCACCAATTGCAATTTTTAGTCGACCATCAGTATCTAGTGGGGAAACAACATGAAACCAACAATCTGCAGTCTTTTGATAAGATAGGTCACCTAATCCAATGACCACTTCTGGCTCTCTAACTAACATATTTGTTATCGTCCTATTCGCATTCTTGCTACACCCAAAGTCTCCAGCTGCAACAAAATTAAAGTCCAAATTATCTGTACCAGATGTCCCAAACACCCGTTCTACAAAAATTCCAAACGTTATCAATCCGAATGAGAAAAGTACCACCAAAAACAGCTGTGAAATATTGTTTCTCGATGGTTTAAGAGTTAAAAACAAGTCTAAATCTATTTTACACTTCCTTATCTCTGATGCAATTTGATGTATTTGAATCTGATCTTGCGATAAATTAAGGCCAAAATGTCGTAGGGCCGTTTAAAGTTGATATATCTGTTTAGTGTTATTATGTCATGTCCAAGTTAGTTTCTTCAAACGGATACAGGAGGAAGAAAGTGCTAGAATATCAATGCGGCTGCAGATATTCCTTTCAGGACTACACAAAACTAGAACATGTATGTTTCACTCATGAAAATGAACTAATCGCGCAGTGTGGCTGAAACATCTACCAGCGTAGTATAGATAATTCCATACTCTTCCTATTACCAAAAAGCTTGTCTGGGTGTAAGCTGCAAATAACAAATAAACTGAATATCAGGAAAAAAAATATTTACTGAACCAACAATGCGGTCATGAAAATTATGTTGGTATCAATTTGGAGCTTCAACAATAAAAATATGAGAGCTCAGATGGTTGCATACATTTGGTTTACTCACTACCATTTACTGCGTCTTGTACCCCTTCTGTGATATTTCCGACAGCACTCGCTGCGCCTTCACCTATACCTTGGAGGGCCTCTCCTGTTTGATTCAATGCTTGTCCGGTCGCTTCACTAGCATTCTGACCTAATTCACTAGCATTCTGACCTAATTCAGAAGCAGTTTGGTTTGCCGAGGCACTCATATTGCCGGCTGCGTTTGAGGCATTTGTAGTGGCGTTTTGAGCGATCACATTGCTTGCTGTAGCAGTCATCGTCAACATCAACATCATAGCTCCGATAATGATTAATTCTTTATTCATTAAGCTTCAATTGCGCCAATTTTTATTTAAGGATTATAGTTTCATCCTTCAGGAATTTACCGGATTCAAGAATATACTCGACTTTTACCTCATTTTGAAGAGACAATCACACTGCGATTAGGAACCTGGAGGATTACCTAGCTTTGCATGTCGAGTGCACAACAACTCGAATTTCAAATTAAGGTAAAATTGATTGGCTCAGCGCGAAAGCTTTGTTTAACCTATCAGAATGTCAGAGCTCTGATATCCGTGCCAGGGGTTACAAGT
>DASVGC010000307.1:0-9228 GCA_036379735.1 Nitrososphaeraceae archaeon | reverse complement strand
TTTAAGTTTGAATGATTTGTATTATTCAGCATAATATTTTTTTTGTCGACATATTCTTTTAGAGAAACACATGAATGATTCATCGGTATTCTGTGCAGATCACAAAACAGTTTGTCACAATAATTGCATCTAAAAGGGAGTGTTTCTTCCCTATCGCAAATTTCACACTTCATTAAGTAATTCATTCACTCCGTGTTAATACAAGGTAAATTTACTCTCATCTCACATTTAAAAGTGCGTTTTTAGAAATGCCAAATTACATATTACATTCAATCAAAGCAAAACCATAATTGATTGCACAAAAATTAATTCTTGACACTCTACCTAAAAGATATCTTATGGCAAGATATATGAACTTTGATTACTGTATTAAGTATAGAATTAGTTTGTCTGGTGATGATACTAATGAGACGGATGATAAACTTGTCGAGCGTTATGATACAATCCTAAAAGAAAGTGCGTTGTTAAGTACTTTTTCTGGGATCCTCTTTGGATTCTTGTTGAATATGGCCATTAATGTGCCCGACAAATTTGCACTTATTGATAAGGTAATCCTACTTGTAGCGTTGTACTCTACAACTGTGGCGGCCTCATTATTTGTTATGCCAGTAGTGTATCATCATCTACAGTATCCCTATGGAAGTCTGGATAAATTCAAGAGTAGAAGCCATAGATTTATCATTTTGGGATTAATACCTGCTGGTCTTACTCTATACCTTGGTTTACAACTGGCTATCCACTCACTACTAGGATCCATAGAATCGTTTATTCTTGCTTCGCTACCATTCATTCTAGTGTATTTTTTGTTCAGAGCTCGTAAAGGTGATTTCTTGAAGAATCTATAGGATCTACTTATTCTATACTCATATAGTAAAAATATATACATAATCATAACGTACGTATAAGGAGTATCATTGAAAATATCTATTATTGACATTGGTTCTAATACAATCAAGTTAGTCATTTATGAAGTAAGAAAGGATAATTCTTTTATCGGTGTTCAGCAAGAAAGCACAAAGGTTAAGCTTGGAGAATCCCTGGCTTATTCCGACAGTCTTAATGAACAATCGATCCTCAAGAGTATAGACGTTCTTCTTCAGTATCGAGATATCATAAAACTTGAATCTGCAAATAAGGTTCTTTGTGTAGGTACTAGTGCAGTTAGGGAGGCAAGAAATGGTAAATACTTTATCGATGAGGTTCTTAGGAGAACCGGATTTAGAGTAAGGATTCTCAACGGAGAGGAAGAAGCTTATTATTCTTATCTAGGTGCCTCCATGACGACCTGCATACCAAATGGCTTGTACTTTGACCTTGGAGGAGGAAGTTTGGAATTAGTTTATTCTGAAGATTTTAATATTAAGAAAGCACAGGCTCTTCCATTAGGAGCGTTACGATTAACAAGAACATTTTCTAATCAAGATGGCTCTTTCTCAAAAAAGGATTGTGATAATATGGACCAAAGAATTCTGGATACGCTTCCAACTAAAAAAAGCTATGAAGTCGGAATAGATACATTACTTGTGGGATCTGGCGGAACGTTACGGGCACTAGGAAGATATGATCAAAAGCGTTCGGGATTTCCATTTGAAAAGATACATAATTATAGATTATCATCAAGCACTATCGATTCTCTTCGCAAGGAACTAAATTCCTTAAATCCCAATGAAATTGCTAGTCGACGAATCTTTGATTCAACCAGAGTTGAAACAGTCGTTGCTGGAATCCATGTGATTCATGGTATCATGAAGAAGTTCGACTTTGATGAAGTTCTTATAAGCGGTTATGGTATACGAGAGGGGATTCTTGCTTCCTTTATACATAATCCTAATACACTCGAAACTCATAATATTGATGTTCTTGGAAAGCAGATCGTAAGAATACTTTCTTACCATTCTCACAAGCATGATATTTCAAATTTTGGACTTGATGATATGACTCGTGATATGATATATCATAGATTATTAAAGGATAGGGAAGTTGAGATACTTTCATATGCACTTTATACTTTAGAAAAACTGCCTGAATCAAACAAGTACTATAGTCTCTTCTATCAAGTATTGGATGAGGATTATCCTCGTCTCACATATAGAGAACAAATCATACTGGCATTATCCATAATTTACTCAAAGAAAATCAGAATCGGTGAAGAACTGTTTTACAAATATGGTAATCTACTCAAACCGCAGAATCTAAAATCTATCCAAAAGATAGCTGTGTTGCTCAACTTGGCAAGGATAATCATAAAGACCAGATCTCAGATACGGATTAGATCAACAGAGAATCAAAGCATGAATTTCACCATTATTCCTACACAGAAAACATTTCCAAATACATTATTAAAACAAGTAATTGAGAAAACGAGCAAAGTTTTTGATATCCCAGTACAATACCATATACCGGACCGGATCAATCGACTTAAGGGTTCAACTAGAAATATTATTTCAGTAAAATCTCAGACTTGATAGTTATGTCACAAAATATTAATGATACAGCAAAAAGCATTCCCAGACACGGTAAGCTTATAGTTGTTGAAGGTATAGATGGATCTGGAAAATCAACCCAACTTAGATTGCTAGAGAAATGGCTTATTTCTAGGAATATACCAGTATTTTTTACGGAATGGAATTCGTCAGAGACAGTCAAACAGATTACTAAAAAAGGTAAGAAGAGCGGTCGATTGACTCCAATTACCTTCTCCTTATTACATGCAACCGACTTTGCAGACAGATATGAGAGGAATATTCTGCCACTTTTGCATGCTGGCTATATAGTTCTTGCTGATAGATATGTCTACACTGCTTATGCTAGAGACATCGTTAGGGGATGCAATCCGAACTGGGTTAAAAAAATATATGAATTTGCAATAAGGCCTGAGATTGTATTCTATTTTAAGGTACCCATAGACGTAGCAGTGGACAGAATACTCTCCGGGAGACCACGACTAAAGTATTATGAAGCTGGCATGGATTTGAATCTGAGTAACGATCCTTACGAGAGTTACAGGATTTTCCAAAGTAGAATTATTGACCAATACGAATCATTATCAGTCTCGGAGAATTTTACTATCGTAGATGGCACAATGGAAATTGAAGAGTCGCAGCGATTTTTGAGATCAATAGTCATGAAGTTATTACCATTGAAATTTGCGAAAAAAACCAGGAGGCCTATAGGACAATGAACAATAGAACAATAAGATCATTAAAAGGTAAGAAGCACAGAAAAGCAGAATTTTACGGACATGCTATTCCCTATTTGGAAGATATTGAAATCAAAGGGAGATTTATTATTATAGAAGGTCCCGACGCTTCTGGTAGAAGTACACAAATTGAATTGCTATCATCAAAGCTTGAAGCTGACGGTCATGCAGTGTTAAACGCCGGGCTAAGACGTTCCGAATTGATAGGCCAAGGAATCTTAGAAGCAAAAAGAAATTTTGTTCTAGGAAGAAGGACCATAAGTTTATTTTATGCCGCAGATTTTGCCGATCAATTAGAGAATAAAATCATTCCTGGATTAAGAGCAGGATACATTGTTCTTTCCGACAGATACATTTATACTCTTATGGCTAGAGAAGCGGTACGAGGCATAAGTAGCTCATGGTCTAGAAATCTTTATGGTTTTGCTTTGAAACCAGATATAGTATTTTATCTAGATGTTGATCCGAATGAACTAGTACACAGAGTATTCAAAAAGAATTCCTACTTGGACTACTATGAATCAGGCACTGATCTTAGACTATCAGATAACATGTTAGAATCATTCGTAATGTATCAAAAATTATTAACAAAAGAGTTCAAACGAATGCAAAAACGATACAATATTGTTTCAATAAATGGTAATAGATCAGTAGGTGAAATAAATGAGGATCTTCAAAAGAGAATTGATGTTTTTCTACAAAATCTACAGAATTACTAATAATTTAGTTTAATTAAGTCTCAAATAAACTGTTATATCTGAAACTTAATATGAAAAAGTCTAGAAAGTAATTTATTTGTAGGTAGTATGACAGAAATCAATGGAATTATTTATTTTGCGACATGGCGAGGCTGGACAAAGATCACCATCTAGCGACAGAATTCGTCCTTTGACATCAGCCGGAAAGACTGAAATTCTTGAAATTGCCAAGGCGTTAAAAACAATTGGATTAAAATTTGACCTAGTTGTTACCAGTCCACTTAAGAGGGCATATGACACAGCTATGATTGTGTCCGAAGTCTTTAACATTGGCAGTAAAGTTCAGGTATGGAATGAGTTAGCTCCTGAGGGAAAAAAGACAGATGTATATCATAAGATTTCACAACTTCGAGAGGAATTTTCAGTTTTGATTGTTGGTCATCAACCATTGTTGGGAGACATGGTAAACGACATTATTCATAAATCAAAATCTAGTCCATGCAACTTTGTCCTGAAGAAAGGGGGAATCGTGAGAATTAGACTCCTTAGAAAAAGTAACATACCGAAAGGAGAACTCAAATGGTTGTTAACCCCTAGAATTCTAAAAAATATCCATAAAAAGAGCATTAAATGATTGACCAAAGAATAAATAGTTTGATTAATCATAGACTCTAATGTCAAGTCAAAAATCAAAGAATAATTCGGCTGGTTCCAAAAATGTTACAACACGATCAAAAAATGACAAGTCTATAGTTACAAAATTAAATTCTCATTCTGACAAAGAATCAAAACCTGAAATCAAATTTAAGAAATTCAAAAAAATCTCAAAATCAATTAAAAGAATTGAATCAGAAATGTCACATATAAAAACTCAAATGCAAAAGATAGAGGATGATCTTACAACCATAATCAAATTCATAGAGATTGGGAAAAAGACATAATTTTGAAATCGCTGAATGTTATCTCTTATCACTAACTGCTTACAATAATAGCATCAAGCAATCAATCCTCATTATGAGACTAAAGCTTCAAATCTGAATCATTGATCAAGTCTCTATTCCTTTGGACTCCATAAATTAAGAAATTCACCCCTAGTCTCAGTGTTTATCTGCCTCCATGATCCGATTGGCAGTCTCACACAGGCAACCGCACATGTTGGCATGGTAACCATTTCTCCAGTTAATACCTCAACTAGTTCTTCTGAAACAGGATTGTGTCCAACTAACATTATTATGTCGTATCTATCCTCCTGATTTCTCAATGCATTAAGGTATTGTGAATGTCCTGAGTCATAAAGGGTGGGGTCAATCAATATTTCCTCTTCGTATCCACAAGCCTTGGCAACTTTTTTTGCAGTTGAGTGAGCTCTTATTGCTGAAGAGCTTATTATTAGATGCGGAACTAGTCCTTCCTTCAATAGCCTTTTACCAATTTTAGGAGCATCTCGCTTACCTCTATTGTTTAGCGGTCTGTCATGATCTGATAAATCTGCAAATTCCCAACTTGATTTTGCGTGACGAAGCACTAGTAATAGCTTACTACTTTTGTTCAAGGAAACTATTTATCAATTATCTTTAGGATGTATATAATTATTTTTTTTATTATATCATCTTTCAATACTCCAACAACTCCAAAACTAATTTCAACATTAATGTTTCCTTTTGGATAACGTTTCTTTCATTAATGCCTTTTGTATTAACGAGCAATCTTTCACATGAGCTAATTTGTACTTTTACCATCTCTTTTAGATTTCTGTAAAAGGGTTGATTCAAATATTCTACGCAATATGCCGATTGTTCTACTTTATTCTCTATTTCGCTTGGATTTGATTTTAATAAACTCATTTTTTCCAATTCAAAAGTTTTCATTTTTTAATTTGCACCTCAAGTAAAAATGACTTGAACAAATCTGATTCTATTTTTCTCCTCAATGAAATTCTGCAATAATTATGGCTATGAATACAATCCTCAATTTTATCACATTTACAACATATCCATGAAACATATTCTTGGCAAATATTACAGGTTGCGAATGGTGTCAAACAAAAACCACATCCCCTGCAGGATTCCTTATTAAACATACATAAGATGACGCTAATCTTATCTTATTAGAATTAGCGAAGGTGATCGTGTAGATCCTAATAGACTATATGAAATTCTCTCGCATAAATTGGTAAACTTGGATAGATTAATGACAACCTAATAATTTGCACTATATCTTAATACCATATCTTATTTTCAAAATAATCAACTTTTAGTATCCGCATAATTACCATCTTGATATGTTTTTTCTACATTCTGAGCTGCCTTAATATCGAGATTGGAAATTACATGTCCTAAACTCCATGTATCATAATCCAATGTCAATGAATTCCAAGTCGCTGTCATATTTGGATGATGATTTAGTTTTTGCGAAACGTCCGCTACTTTATACATGAATTCAAACAATGTGGGAAAATCAACAAATATGAAGGTCTTATGCAACTTTCCGTCTAATACTATCCAACCTGGTAGATCCACTAACGCTTGATTTATCTCATTTTCAGAGAGTTTAACATAATGGGGAATTATTTCATTATGAACTGAGTCAAGAGCGTCTTTGATAAATGAACTATTGGTAACTATAATCATAGTATTATTAGATGAGGATTCTTGTGTTTGTCCTAGCACCGGTGTGTAACTCAATGTTATGACAACAAGTAACAATGTACTTATCGTAACAGGGGAATATCTAGTCACAATATTAATTGATAAGGTGTGATATTTATTATTTCATGGTAGTGCATGGGAGACGTACAGTTATAGATATGCCATTTTTCATCATTATACTTCACGGTGAATTGATAAATATTTATGGTAATGTAACAATTTATCAGTGTAGTTGACCAGCTATGATACTAAAATCCTTCTAATACTTTCAATTTCGATTCTTCTCTCAACTATCTTTGGGATCCTGATCCCTTCAATAGGAGAGCTCTTTTCTCCATATATTCTGGTAATTCTCGGAATACTGTTGTTTCTGAATCTTATCCAATTAGAATTCCAAGATCTAATCTCAACTTTTAAGAAACCCAAATTGATGCTTATACTATCAATTGTGAAAGTGATAGTAATGCCAGTAACGATGTATCTTGTTACTAGTCAAGTGAGTCCAAAACATGCACTTTCAGTGCTTCTACTATCCGGAATTTCTACAGGACTTGGAGCTCCATTTGTTACCAATTATGTTGGAGGCAAACTATCCATTATTGTGGGAATGGTAATTGTAACATCTCTTGTAGTTCCCTTCATATTACCCATGTTGGTATATGTACTTTACAATACTGAATTTTCGATTCCGATTTTTGATATGATCTTGTTGCTTGTTGTATCTCTAGTTTTTCCATTAGTAACCAGTGGATTGATTAAAAAATATTTACCCACATTAGCGACGAAAATTAGGAAGAGTTCATTGCCCTTATCAATTATTTTAATGGACATGATTAACTTTGCAATATTTTCAAACTTTTCAGATTATTTTTATCTTGAATCGTCCTTTGTTATTTATACAACTGTAATTGCTATTTTACTATTTGTAGTATTTGCGATTACTGGTTATTTCATGTTGTATTTCATAAATAGAAACACTTCAACGAGATACAAAATTTCAGGGCTTATTGCCATGAGCTATGTAAATAATATCTTGGTAACTGTTTTTGCACAACAATTTTTTGGTTCCCAAATAGCAGCACTAGCTGCATTCTATAATATACCATATTATGTGGGAATTATTTTGTTAAAAATATTATTTTCACGAAGGATAAAGATTGGTAGTAATTGAGTAACGAAATCCTGAGATATAAATAGAATTCATATCGTATTAATAACCCAATTCCGAAATCTCAATTATTTAATGGATAAACCCAAGAAATATTCGGTGTACATTACAAGAAAAATCCCAGAACCAGGGCCATCAATATTGAAAAAATACTTCCAGGTTAATATGAATCCTAAAGTAAGCGTACTTGATAGGGATGTTCTAATTAAAAGTGTCAAGAATGTGGATGCAATATTGTGCATGTTAGGTGATAGAATTGATTCAAATGTAATGGATGCAGCAGGATCCAATCTTAGAATAATTAGTTGCTATAGTGTGGGTTATGACCATGTAGATATTAAAGAGGCAGTAAAAAGGAATATCACTGTCACAAATACACCCAACGTTTTAGCTAATACCACTGCTGATCTAACCTTTTCGCTAATTCTATCTGCTGCCAGAAATATTGTCAATGGAGACAGTCATGTGCGAAATGGAAATTGGAAATTTGGATGGACGCCCGATCTCTTTCTTGGTTATGATGTGTATGGCAGTACTTTGGGAATAATTGGGCTGGGTGAAATTGGAATGCTTGTAGCAAAACGTGCTAAAGGGTTTGGTATGAAGGTTCTTTATTATAGTAATACTCGTAACCGTAAAATCGAATCAGAGCTTTCTATTTCTTATGTTTCATTAGAAGAACTGTTACAACAAAGTGATTTTGTTTCTTTACACGTATCATTAAACAAATCAAGTTTTCATATGATTGATGAATCAAAGCTCAAGCTAATGAAAAAGACCGCCTTTCTCATAAATACCTCTAGAGGTAAAGTCATAAATGAACAGCATTTGATCAAAGCGATAAAAAATAAACAGATAGCTGGTGCCGGTTTGGATGTGTATGATGATGAGCCAATTTCCACATCAAATCCATTAATAAAATTGCCTCAAACTGTATTGTTACCTCATATAGGAAGTGCTACTTTTCGGACACGATCCAAGATGGCAGAAGTATCTGCCAACAACATTGTAAATTCTCTTATTGGAAAGGGAACAGTTTATAAAATAAGAAAAAGATAATTTGATTTCTTAACACTAAATGATTATTTAAGAACCCTTGTGTTTTCTATAATCCACCTTTCTTTCATGTTCTTCTCTAACATGATGCAGCCTATCCTTCTCATGAATAAACTCCTTTCTGCAATCATGGCATTTGACAATAGGATAATGATGAATTTGTCTCATATGGCTTACCAACTCTTCATGCGTATCAAATTTCAGCTGATCAATTTCACAAAGAAATTTTGTACGGTGAAAAAGCCTCATTACCATTATTCCAGATTTTGAAGTAATAAAACTTTCTTGCATTTCAATAGATTCTCTATATTGACTATCATTTTCTGTTTACTCCTATTAGACGGGCCATAATGAAAGTCAATACTTCGATTATGTTTATCTGCGCCATAGAAATTTAGGTGCAACACACTCAAAAATTAGCTAGCGGAAAAACTATACTTGTTATTTTTATAATAGTTA
>DASVGC010000306.1:0-4290 GCA_036379735.1 Nitrososphaeraceae archaeon | reverse complement strand
TCTATTAATGACGCATCAAATTTGTGCAAATTATTTCTAAAATCATCCAGAGTATTGAAATATCTCTTTGGCATTTTATGGAATATATTAAACAATTGACGAGCCTATTTATTCATTAATTCATCCACTGAATGAATTGTAGTCGCATGCATTGATTCTGAATATATTCATTCTCATGTTTAATCATGATCTCAATCGTGAAATAATATGGTCAGTTACCCTAGTACTTTCATCATCTAAGTAATCAGTAAAGAGTAATCTTCATCCCATTATAACTATCTAAAAAAATAAACTAATAACATTATCTTTAATCTAAAATTCTTGATAATGGGTAATCAGTTCTATTACACAGCAATTTAAATAAAAAAAATTTGATAATTTTCCATGTCTTCAGAAGATTTAGTTTTAGAAAAGATACTCTCGACCGGTACAAACGGAATAAGGAAATCTGATTTAAAAAAGGAATTTACTGCATTTGATCTAGAAAGAACTTTGGAAAATTTAGTTAATGAAGGAAAGGTTTGTGTTGATAAAAAAGGGGCAGCTTACCATTGTTGGACATCTGAAGTTTACCTCACACATCTCAATAGTGTCGATCCAAAATTTAGGATTCTAATTGAGCGCATGAAGCTTATTGAGAGAAAATTGGATATTCAGTCAAATAGTATCAAAGATGCACTAAATGGTTTAATTGACCTCTTAAAGACCGAAGGTGCAGATCATAACGCCCTAGTCAATTTAGATAATTTCAAAATTGAGTTTGATACAATTCTGTCAAGGAAAAATAGCTCAATAGGCTGGATTGAACTCGGACAGGTAAGAAATGAGCTAAGTCAAAAATTCGAATTAAGCAAAAACGAATTTTATGAATTAGTTGAGCAGCTAGTAAATGCATATCATAATGAATATGAGCTTTCAACAGGTGGGAATGAGGGAGTAATACTGAGAGGCCTACTCCACGGTTATGTGAGAGGTATCTGAGAATGTATCCATATGGATTAAGATTAAACCCATACCCTAGCAGTCCTACACCTTCATATGTTGACAGTCAAATTCTTGGAGGAAATACACACAAGGACGCAAGACAGGCCATAGTAACCTGCATCTCTGATCTGTATTCAAAACTCGAAGGAACAGACCCAACGGATAGAGATTTTAGATTAATAACCATGATTCAAGACGTAGGTTCTGGAAAGACTCATCTTGCGTTCCACATTAAGGGACTTCCTGACTTGGTTGAAAAGGCTGTAACTGCTTATGTTGATCTCTCTCAAGTTTCCCCCCGGAATATTCAGAATATTTATGATTCAATTCTTGGAGGATTTAGTCATGATGATGTTGAAAGCTTGAGAAGGAATGTGCTTTATTTCTTGTGCAAAAAAGCTGATAGTCATGGAAGCTCCGTAAGAAAGGCGTTTAACTATGGATTTTTGGATAATTTGAGCGGCAACAAACATCTAAAACAAAGAGCTGAGGAGATTCTAAGTGGAAAACATACATTAAATTCCCAATACGTATCAGAAGTACTTGCTACTGAATTTTCTGATTTACAAAATGAGATAATCAAGTCGTTGCTAGAAGATAGATTGAGATCGGATGTCGAGAAGATTAGATCACTTGAAGGAGTAATAAATAGCCTGAGTGCAATTGCAGATATCAATCTAAAACTTCTCAACAAAGTAACGATATTTCAATTTGACGAATTTGATTCAAAAAAAGAGTCATTAGAATTCATAAAAGCAATAATTAACGCACATATACCATCATCAATTCTCATGCTAATTCTTACTCCTTCGTCTTATGATGAAATTAAAAAAGAGAATTCTTCAGTATTTGATAGACTAGAAAAGGCAAATTATAAGATCGATTTGGCAGGATCGAATACTCTGGGTGAATTAAAAGACATCATTTTTGAATACATAAAGCATTACGATAAGAACGGAAATTTTAATTCTGAACAAGAAAGTGAACTTGAATCAAGAATTAAGTTAATTTATGATGAATTTCCTGACTTTAGGAACGTAAGGTCAATGCTGAATATTTTTTACCATGCTACAGAACATGCTTCAAAAAAAGGCTCCTATATTCTAGACGAGTCGATAATTGATGAAACTATAAAATCTATTTACCCAGGATCCAAAATAAGGGGAAGTTTGATGAATGTACCGTTAACAGACTTTATTCAGATAAAAAGAAGTACAGATAATGTAGAAACGATTGAGCCTGACATACGAGAAGCAATTCGTAATCTTTTGACATTAACAAACGATGAAGGATATGTTAATGAGCTGAATTTTGACAATCAAGTGGGTGAGGGAATAGATGTTACATACAATGATAGTTATGGATCAAAGGTTGCTGTATCAGTCGCTATAAAAGATCAACCAATAAAAACCCAGGCTCATATATCAAATGCGTCAAAGTCACTTAGTATTGTGGACAAACTTGTAGTTCTTACAGGAAACGCAAGTCGCGCTCTCGGGGCCATTTCCAGAAATGGAAATGACGTAACGACAATTGTCAATATGGATAATACCAAAATTGTAGATTTGATGTACTTTAATAAAAAATACAAAAAGCAAGAAATTTTAGATGATGACTTGGAAAGAGCTATCACCTTGGCTCGCTCCATAAAATTATGCTAAATTTACGATTGTGTAGACACGAAACAATTGCCTCTCATGGAAGCGTCTCAATCGTACCAAATATTGGAAAATGATCGCTATATCCTGTATTTGGCTTCCTGTGCTTTGGAATTCGTCCGTTACTCCTCAAGTACTCAAACGTCATTGGGATTCCTTTTTGCGCCGGATGGAATTTTTCCGGGTTCATCGGAACAAAATAGTCTTCAGAAAGATTCTCTCCAATAGTTAGTCCTTCATTAAATACCCTAACTTTTTCTAGATTCATCTTCAGTTTCTGGACACCCAGCAATAGACTTCTGGAAATCATAAACTGGTCAAAGAGATTTGTTGAGTTGTTTCTCCAATGGTAATATGAGAATCCAGAAAGATTCCACATGCAATTGTATAGAGACGGAGTATATTCAAGGTAATGCTGCTTGTCCGTTTTATCTCTGTCCGTATTTCTAAAGATCTCTAATGTTTCATTTAGTTCCATAAATATCTCCTTGTCATTTTTTGCCCGGAGAAATTTTGATATACTCTTGTCATAGGGGTCGTCATTAAAATCCCCCATCAAAAGTACGTTCTTGTTCCACCTACTATTAATCATATCAACATAGCTCTTATCGGAAAGAATTTCATGCGGCAAATATTTGATCTCCTCGAAAGGAATTTTCAATAGATTATCAATAATTCTTCCACAGTTTTCTGCAACCATACATCTTGAGAATTCTGTATCATATTGGTCAAATCCAATTTTTCGTCCCCTCCTTGAAGGCCAATGGTTAACCAAAACCAACAATTCAGCATTATTTTCCTTTATTCGCAATCTTGCCAAAAAAATATCTCGCGTTGGGTAACGAAAATTTATTCTAAACGATTTGGTTTCAATACAGTCAAAAATCTCCTTTGAATAAACCAAACAAGTATCAATTCCTCGAATGTCAGATCCATCTATGAATTTGGCAATCTCATAGTAGCCGGGGCGAACTTTTTCACATAGGTCTCTAGCAAGTTTTTCTGATTCAATTTCACAAAAACCTAGCAAATCTGGAGGATTGCCATTATTCATAATCCTTAGAGGTTTGCTCAGATTCTCTATCTTCTTGCTGAGAACCTCGGAGGTCCATCCTTTTTCTGGAACAAATTCTAAATCAGTTGCTATTTCACTTGAATTGACATCAAAAAGATTTTGTAAATTCCAAAATGCAACACTAAATTCCATCACTTTAGTTTAAAACAGTGACATAAATTAGCATTTATCCTGGAATTGTCTAGTGACCAGTCACTTCTGCCGTCCTTAGAATATATATATAAATGTCATAGTTATGGATTCACAGCAATTATTTGATTTCTTCAAAAACTAGCATATATGGTTGACAGATGAATTCTGATATCCAGTTATCTTTTAACCAATGCTATAAAAAATAATATTAATATCACAAATGAGATTACCGCTAGGATTAAGTCAACATATGGCGCATCAAGTAATGGCACAACATCTTCTAAATAATCAATAAACGATTCAACTGCGAATAAACCGAACGCTGCTATTGCAAAAACCATCTTCTTTAACTTGAATGTTCTAAACGCTGAAATAGAAAGCGCAAATAAGAAAAGAGCAAAAACCCCCACCAATATTTCTACTAATTCATCGGCGTTTACA
>DASVGC010000305.1:0-2889 GCA_036379735.1 Nitrososphaeraceae archaeon | reverse complement strand
ACGGCTTATGAAGGGAAAGTTCTACGAATGAACTCCGATGGCTCCATACCAGATGATAATCCTGAATTCGAAGGTGTTAAAAGTCATGTGTATACGTATGGTCATAGAAACGCCCAAGGGTTGGCAGTCGGTCCCAATGGAGATATTTATGTAGCTGAACACGGCGACAATTCAGATGATGAGGTCAATCGACTTGAACCTGGTGGAAACTATGGATGGCCATACGTTTCTGGTTATAAGGACAATAAAGCATACCAATTTTATAACTGGTCATCAGCAGAGAACTGTGAAAGTCTAACGTTTAATGATGTAGCACCAGCTCCGCCTGGTGTCGTCGTAAGAAATGAAAGTGAGTTTAATGCTGAAAACCTAATAGACCCCATCCAGACATTTTACACAGTCGACGCAAATTACAACTTTTTGAATCATACTTGTGGTGAGATGGCTTCTGTGTGCTATCCTACGGTCGCTCCGTCCAGCTTACGCCTATATACTTCCGACACCATTCCGGGATGGGAAAATACGTTACTAATGACAACGCTCAAGGCGGGAAGAATTTTCCAGATATCGCTAAACGAAGATGGAAAAACAGTTATTGGCGAGTCAACCGAACTTTTCCGCTCAGAAAATCGATATCGGGATATTGCTTTTGGTCCAGATGGCCGTAGCATATACGTAATCACTGACGCAAGGGGACCGGTGCAAGCCATGAAAGAAGGTCCAATAACGCCAACAACTACACTTTGGAGTCCTGGTTCACTAATCTTATTAAAGTATGAGCGGTGATGAACTTACTGATGAGACATTTCGGTTTGCTGATTTGAAGTCTTAATACTAAAATTGGAATACTAAAATTGGAATTCACCAATCCGTTTGAGATCAGTCCTAGAATGTCTGTAGCCAATGTACAACTTAATGTGCACGATGTTGAAAAGTCTCTGAGCTTTTATCGTGATTTGCTCGGTTTCCAGCTAATAGGAAAAGAATCGGATGAGTCCGCGTTACTTTCATCGGTTGGCAGCAACAATAAAAATTATCTTTTACAATTAAGTAGAATAGATAAAACAGAAAGGGGTATTGAAGGAGAACAATCAATAATTCAAAAAGCAGGGCTTTATCATTTTGCAATCTTGTTACCGTCAAGAAGATATCTAGCAAACATATTCAAGCATTTGACTGATAATTCGAGTCAAGTTCATTTTGAAGGAGCAGCAGATCATGCTGTTTCAGAATCGCTATACCTAAGAGACCCAGATTTTAATGGTGTAGAGATTTACAGAGATAGACATCCGTCAGAGTGGAAAAGAACGGGCCAATTTCAGGTAGAAATGAAAACCGATCCACTAAATCTTCAGCAGTTACTTAAGGAAGCTAATGATAAGGTAGATTGGCGCATGCCTGCAGATACATCAATAGGCCATATTCATTTACACGTATCTGACCTTGCTAAATCAAGCAATTTTTATTCAAAAGTTCTTGGCCTCCATCATACCTGTTCATACCCTGGCGCTAATTTCTTTGCTGCAGATTCTTATCATCATCATATCGCAATAAATACATGGTTAGGTAACGATATAGCTGATGCCGACTCAACCCAACTTGGACTTGACCATTTTTCCATAAATCTAAATTCTAAGGAAAACTTTGAGGAGGTGCTACATCAAATGGAGAGAATGCGAATAGAAATCTTATCGGAAGTTAGCGACAACACAAAAATGAAATCATTCGTTATTTTAGATCCAGATAAAATAAGAATCAGAATCTATTATCCATAATATGCGTCGGTATGAGTGCTGATATTGATGCTAATCCACAGACGATACCCGTGACGCTATCGATTCTAAATAATGATTCTAGTTTTAATAAAAAGATTAGTGAGCTTTAAAGCTTTCTTTAACTGTATTAAGTTTGGTATCGTTATTGGATATTTCCATGCTTGGATATTTTTCTTGTCCATCTATTTCAATATGAAATTCAACATCTGTAGTAGGCATCCATTTGTAATTCCCTGTCAAAATTAAAGACTGGACATTAACTGTATGAGGATAATCCAGACTCCAACCCTTGCCTTTGCAGAATATGGTTACCAATTTATCATATTCTTCTTGGGTCAGTACTAGTTTCGTCGTCCTTTGTACCTCAGATGGAGGTTCATACTTTTCTTCATGAGCTTCTATTTTCATGCTTAATAGTCGGTTAAGTAATATTATACTTTTACTATCATATTTTACAGTCTTACTTAACTAGGCTTACAAATCACTGGAATTAATTATGCTTCAACATACATCTACTAGAGTAATTTTATCTAGTTCAAAACATCGCCATTACGCGCGCAAGGATGCCACGCAGTGGGATTAATGCTGACATTGGTGATAATATACCGTCGGGATTCGAACCTTGCATGTATTAGGGTTCTATTACGTGGTATTTAGCTTTTGTCCAGACTCGAACGGACTTCGTTGACAATTCAATCTTAATTAATTACGGCCTTCATGGAATAATATCAATCTATGCAATCCGTAAATTATTATAAGGTTAAGGTAAATCTCACCGTATGAAAACATTATCTTGTAGAGAAGCGGGTTTTGATTGCGATTATATAGTAGAAGGAGAAACCGAAGAAGAGATTTTTAGAAATGGAGGACAACATGCAATGAAAGAGCATGGAATGAAGGAAGAAGACCTAACTCCTGAATTCAAAGAAAAACTAAGAGGATTAATTAAGTCTAACTAGTAACACAACCCCTTTTTTGTTGTCATACTTTGCTTTTATCCACTAAATTGCGGCGATTGGTAACAGGTATGTAAATTTCGATATATCCGCATCTAATCCTGATGTTAACTCATGCAAGCCTTAAAAATAATATTATTCTGTTTCTTCATCTTACC
>DASVGC010000304.1:0-3521 GCA_036379735.1 Nitrososphaeraceae archaeon | reverse complement strand
TGGTAGTTGGCCACATGATTGCCTTGTCTCGTGGTATTCCCAAAGCCAATGATGGAATGAAGAATGGGAAATGGCTAAAAAAAGAACTTGTTGGTAGTGAACTTAGGGGAAAATACTTGGGAATTATAGGAGTAGGCAATATTGGTAGAAATCTAGGACGAATAGCAAAATGCCTTCGTATGAACTTGATAGGGTATGATATCTTTCCCATCAATCAAGACTACGTTAGAGAAGTCAATATGATAAAAACAGATCTAAAGACTTTACTTGAAAATTCCGACTTTGTTTCATGTCATGTACCGCTGACAGAAAAAACCAGACATCTCATTAATTCAGAGACATTATCATATATGAAACCAACTTCATTCTTGATCAATACGTCTAGGGGAGAAATAATAGACGAAACGTCATTACTTAAGGCGCTAACTGATAAAAAAATCGCGGGTGCAGCTCTTGATGTTTTCGAAGTAGAACCACCAATCAATACAGAGTTAATAAAGCTGCCAAATATCATTTGCAGTCCTCACATTGCTGCGCAGACTAAAGAAGCTCAGGAACTTGCTTCAACAGTCATAGCAGAAAAAGTAATTCAGACTTTGCTGACAAGTAGATGAGGTATCTACCAAAATGCATGTTACGCGGCGTGTCATTGAATTAGCAAAATACAGATATTAAGGTCTTAACTGGAGTTATTTGTAATATGCATCAGTATATGGCTGAAATGTGGACTAAAATGTGGAAGACCAATTCGGAGGTACTAAAAGAGAAAGCCATGACGTGGAGAAAAGAACCAACCATACATAGAATTGAGAGACCCAGTAGGTTGGATAGAGCCCATAAGTTGGGATACAAGGCAAAACAGGGAATTATCGTAATCCGTACGAAGGTTGGAAGAGGTGGTATGAGAAAGCAACGTCCAACATCTGGAAGAAGACCAAAACATTTGGGTGTAGTTAGAATTAAACAGACAGATAGCATGAAAAAGGTTGCCGAAAGAAGAGTTAACGAAAAGTATCCTAACATGGAGGTTATAGGTTCTTATTTTCTATACAAAGATGGAAAAAACATATGGTATGAAATCATACTAGCAGATCCTGCTCACCCTTCAATTTTGAAAGATGTCGAATTTAAGAAAAGATTAAAGGCCTTTGCAAAATAGGCGCCGATTGCTAATTCTAAGAATTATTAATTTTTTGAATCAGTGAATCTATCAATTTTGCTAGATCATCTTTTCCAATGTCGTTGTCTAGAGTTACGTAATAATACCCTCCTGTATTCAATGGAAAAGTCAATGTTATCACCTTCTCATTTACTGTAAGAGTGTATAATGTTGGACCTAATGTTGAATCAAATGCTTTCCTGAGCTGATTGCGAGTTGCTTCAATGAAATGTTCATTGATTGCTTGTTCAACATTTAGTAAGGGAACAAGACCCGGTCGCAACTGTCCTGCTATGGTTTTACCAAAATTATTAATCATGCCAACATAACGGACTTTTTGAGATAATAAGAGTAAATTGTGACATTTATCTTTGTTCTTGATAGATTCCTCTCTTGAGACCTTATTATGTTCTTTATTATCCATAACAAGTAAACCAGATTTGCTAGTTATATTTTTTAATGTCGTTAATACGAATCAATAAGTTTTAATGGTCATTCTGACAGATTACAAGAACATATCTAAAATGAAAAAAAACACGATATATAGTTTGGTGGGTGTTATTATAATTATTGGGGGAGGTCTACTTTCTATATACGCATTTTTTGGGTCCTTTAATCCATTTTACGTTGTAGTCAGTGGAAGTATGGTTCCAAAAATAAACATTGGCGATATTGTAATAATCAAAAATAACTCTTTTGAAACTTCATTTGATAATCTGAACGTTGGGGACATTATTGTTTTTAGGGCACCGGAAGCAACAACAGATGATGGAAAACCCAAGGTAATTGTACATAGGATCTCTGAAATTGGAACCGCTTCCGGAAAAGAAGTTGTGATAACAAAAGGAGATGCAAATCCATATTCTATTCCTGGAGTAGACTTTCCAATTTTTACTGAGAATTATGTTGGAAAAGTAGTATTTGTAATCCCACTATTAGGAAAAATTTCAATGTTCTTAGCCCCTCCCATAAACTACATTCTTATGGCCATAATAATTGGACTATTAATTTATTCCATCAGGCCAAGAAAAGTACAACATGAAACTACGTGATTTTTTTCAAATTAAAATGTGGATCCAACCATCTCTTACTTCTGTTTCATAAGTTTTGAGAGGTTCCTCGGCGGGTAAGTTTTCGGGACCACCACTTTCTAAATTAAACCTTGACATGTGTAGTGGACAAGTAACAGTATTTTCATCTTCATTTAGAAATCCTGTGCAAAGATCAGCGTATGCATGAGTACATATTCTATCAGTTGCATAGATCTTACTGTTCATATTTGCTATCAGAATTTTCTTTTCCTCATGATCAAAGTCTATCATTTCACCGTTTTTCAGCGTTTTAACTTCACATACCTTGATCCATGCAGCCATAATTAATCACAGCTAGTAAAGTTCTCTACCTATACTTATAATGTTTTTCAAATATATCTTCAGTTTCCCTATAACGGGATTTTTCCACTTCAAGGATATGCTCCATCGCCTCATCAGTTTTGAGCATCAATGGTTTCCCAAGCCATTTGTTCTCCATCAAATAATTTACCCATGCCCTGATTGTAGGACCCATTTTACGAGATAATGGTTCTAAGAATCCACTTACAATTTCTCTTTTTGCTTCTTCGTTACTAAGACCTCTACACATAAGATAAAAGATTTGATTTTCATCAATTTGAGCAACAGATGCAGAATGTGTCGCTCTAACTTCATTTGTCTCAATTTCAAGCCCAGGTATTGTGTCTGATTTTGCACCTTTATCTAAGAGTATGGCATGTCCGGCAAGAAATGATTCTGCAGACTTACCACCCTTATCTATTTTTATCATTCCTTTAAAAAGAGATTTTGAATTGTCTTTCATTACCGACTTTGATAACACTCTCCCTCTGGTATTTGGTCCGTTGTGAATTAGGTTGGACGTTACGTCAAATGACTGTTCATTAACACCAAAAATTATTTCCACATCTTCTGCACTTGCTCCTTCTCCTTTCATTATATTATCTATTTTATACCTTGAAAGCTGAGAACCAAAAAGACCCATATACCATGACATTTTGGCATCCTTTTCAATGAACGCTTTTCTATTTGAAAAGTTGACCGAACTCTTTTCATTCATTGCCTGAAGTGTCACGGCTTCGAGTTCTGCATTTGCTCCAACATAACATTCTAATAATTCAAAAAGCGATTGCTGAATTTTTGGATCAGTTGGTTCATTACTGTATAATTCTTGTACTATACTGGCTTTTGAATTTGATTCAGCAATTACAATGTTTCTTGTTATTGATGATGTTCCATCAGGCGCGAGCACATCAATTAATCTAATAGGGTCATCTACGATTACATTTTTTGGAATGTATACAAAAATACCA